>JAFLTH010000024.1 GCA_022510525.1 Lachnospiraceae bacterium
TGTGGCACAGATCATTGCCGTGGCAGATACTTTTGATGCTATGCATTCCACAAGATCATACCGCAAGAAAATGAAAATGGAGGATATTGTAGCAGAGCTGAAACGGGTAGCGGGATCCCAGTTGAGTGAGAAATATGTGCAGGTGCTGCTGGCGTTGATTGAAGAAGGGAAAATGGAAGAGTGAGAAATTATCAAAGCAGTCATACATTCTAATAAACCCCGGAGAGAACTCTCCGGGGTCATTTCATACCATATCCTAATTCGCTTTATATTATGACGGGCAATTACAATCAAACCCAGGATTGCAAGCATAGAAGTTTTTCTCATTAAGCCTATCCTGAACGATTCTTAAGGCTTCACCGAACCTCTGGAAGTGCACGATTTCTCTCTGACGCAGGAATTTAATCGGTTCGCAGATTTCCTGGTCATGGATAAGTCTCAGAATATTGTCATATGTGGTTCTTGCCTTCTGTTCAGCAGCCATATCTTCCACCAAATCAGTAATTATATCACCTTTAGATTGGAATTCGCAAGCGTTAAACGGTACACCGCCGGCAGCCTGGGGCCATATGCCTACGGTGTGGTCAACATAATAGTTGGCAAAACCGGATTCTTCGATTTCTTTCATTGACAGGTCCTTAGTAAGCTGGTGAACGATGGTTGCAACCATTTCAAGGTGTGCAAGTTCTTCGGTACCGATGTCGGTCAATATGCTTGCAACCTCTCTATAAGGAGCTGCATAACGCTGTGACAGGTATCTCATGGACGCGCCCATTTCTCCGTCAGGTCCGCCGTACTGGCTGATGATTACTTGGGCCAGTTTAGCGTTAGGGGTGGTGATGTTTACCGGAAATTGTAATCTTTTTTCATAACTCCACATTAATTGCAGCCTCCTTCCCATGGCATAGGTGTTGTTGCCCAGGTCCATTCATTACAGGAAGATGCATCGGCGGTAGCAATTGTAAGCGGACTGAATTTGGATGCGTATTCGCGTAATGCCTGATTTTTCATTTTAACGTTGCGTTTTAAATAGTCTACGGCTTCCGTATCATTTGGATGGGTGTCAAGGTATTCTGTCATTTCAACTATTACGAAATCAATGACACTGATGTCGTGAAGCAGTTTTTCCTGCTCATTATTATAATTTTTACTCAATTGCAGCATCTCCTTCCTGTAAACGGTTTATCTAATTCCGGAAATATAGTACCATTCCGGAAGCCCTCATCTAAGTCTTCATAGATGTGGGTCAGGCGCTGCCATGGAACATATGCCATGGCAATAGGGAATCTGTCAAAATCTTCTTTATAGTTGTAATCCCTCATGTTCATAAACATTTCCTTTCTCCATTAAACTGATTTTTGATAAAAAATTTGATATTTAGATTTTTTATTGAAAAATTAGTCATAAGATTAATAATGATTTTAATATTATAGTATGATATAATAATTTTCATGTGTTAAAAAATGTAAATTTTTGGTGTTTAGGACACATTTTTTTCACAATTTAGAAAAATTATTTACACAAATATTATATACAGTAGAACAGGTGTTAAGGTGTACCGAAAGGGGGCATTTACATTGATAAAAGTAGAAAATCTTGTAAAAAAATACGGAAGTCATATAGCTATAGACAATCTGTCTTTTGAGGTTGAAAAAGGGCAGATTTACGGTTTTCTTGGACCAAACGGAGCCGGTAAATCCACAACTATGAACATTATGACCGGTTATCTGGCGGCCAGTGACGGTATGGTGGAGATTAATGGACATGATATTCTGACAGAGCCGGAAGAGGCTAAAAAATGTATAGGTTATCTACCGGAACTGCCTCCTTTATATCCTGATATGACTGTAATAGAATATCTGCGTTTTGTTGCGGAATTGAAAAGGGTTTCTAAATCCGAAAGAAGCGGACAGATTAATGAAATTATGGGAATGGTGGAGATAGAAGATGTAAGTGAGAGGCTTATTAAAAATCTGTCTAAAGGTTATAAACAGAGGGTTGGACTGGCTCAGGCTATTATCGGTTATCCTGATGTCATAATTTTGGATGAGCCTATGGTCGGACTGGACCCGAAGCAGATCATTGAGATAAGGGAACTCATTAAAAAGCTTTCAAAGAATCATACAATTATTTTGAGTTCACATATATTATCGGAAATCAGTACAGTTTGTGACTATATTATGATAATATCAAAAGGAAAACTCGTCGCAAGTGATACTCCGGAAGGCCTGCAGAAGCTTATGAAGAAATCTACAGAGATAGAATTGACTGCATTTGGTGATACGGACAAGGCTGCGGAGATTCTTTCGGAAATAGAGAATATACAGTCGTATTCCTTTGAAGATGCTTCGGAAGAAAATAGTATTAAAGTAAGGATATTGACTGAGGATAATATGGATATAAGAAAAGAACTGTCTGTTGCATTTACAAGTAATGATATGCCGGTGCTTTCTATGAATAAAGTGGAGAAGTCATTGGAGGATATTTTCCTGCAGCTTACCGAGACGGTGGATGAAGATTCTGATGTTGATGAGGAAATGATTGAATCTGAAGAAATAACTGAAAATACCGAGTCAAAGGAGGAAGAATAAAATGATAGCGATTTATAAAAGAGAAGTAAGATCATTTTTTAACTCCTTTATAGGCTGGCTTTTTCTTGCGGCATCAATGTTGATGATGGGGCTTTATTTTACGGTTTACAATATCATTTACGGTTATCCGAATATTTCGGCGGTGCTGCAGAGTGTTATATTTTTATTTATGATAGCGATTCCGATTCTCAGTATGCGTATACTGGCAGAGGACAGGAAGCTGAAAACGGACCAGTTGATACTTACCGCACCTGTAACTATAGGAAAAATAGTAATTGGAAAATATCTTGCACTGCTCAGTATGTTTGCAATACCGGTAGTTTTTATCGGAATTACGCCAATTATTCTGTCGCTTTACGGAAACTTTCAGATGGGTATATCATATACTGCTTTACTTGGCTTTTTTCTGTATGGTGCGTTTGCTCTGGCAATCGGGCTTTTTATGTCGTCTCTTACGGAAAGTATTGTAATAGCTGCGGTACTTACCTTTGCGGCACTTTTTCTGGGATATCTTATGCAGGGAATATGCAGCCTGATTTCCCAGACCGGAAATATTTTGACTAAAGCATTAAGCGCCTTTGATATGATTGGCAGATTTGATGAAATGTTAAGCGGAAGCTTTTATGTGCCTTCTGTTGTGTACTATGTTTCCTTTACACTATTTATGCTGTTTTGCACTACACAGTCCATACAGAAGAGAAGATACAGCGCATCAAGTAAAGGACTTAAAATAGGTGCCTACAGTACAGGTATGATTGCTATATCCATAGTATTGACTGTATTAGTCAACGTTGTTGTACTGCAGCTTCCGGAAAATATACTTTCAATTGATGTTACTTCAGACAAACTTTATACGCTTACGGATGATACCAAGGACTTTGTATCCGGTCTGAATGATGATGTTACTATCTATGTACTTGCGAACGAAGAGTATAAGGATGGAAATCTGGATAAGACGATTGGAATAATAAAAAGCCTTTCCTCCCATATAACCGTAAGCTATGTGGACCCTTCCGTAAATCCAAGGTTTTACACAAGCTATACCAATACTGCGCCGTCATCTAACAGTCTGATAGTGGTTGGAGCGGAAAGAAGCAGGGTCATAGATTATAATGACATCTATGAATATGAGATGGACTATACAAATTACGATTACAAGATTACAGGCTATGACGGAGAAGGTCAGATTACATCGGCTATTGCCTATGTTACGTCTGACGATATGCCCAAGATTTATATAGTGACTGGGCATAATGAACTGGAACTGGAAGGTATGTATACACAGGCTATAAAGAAAGAAAACATTGATTACGAGGAGTTTTCTTTACTGACTATAGATGCTGTACCGGAGGATGCCAAGGCAATTATTTTGAATGCACCTACTACGGATTATTCTGCCGTTGAAGCCAATAAGGTGATTGATTATCTGAAAAGGGGCGGGAATGCCATCATTGTCCCTACCTATACTGAGGAGAAACTGACGAATTTTGAAAAGATTCTTGATTTTTACGAGGTATCTCTGGTAGATGGGATGATAATTGAGGGGGATATGGGTATGTATTATTCAAATCCGTTTTATATTTTCCCTCAGATCAACGGTGATGAAATTACAAACAACATTGTTAATGCAGCAGTTTTCGCCCCGTATGCACAGGGAATTTCATATAGTGAAGACAGTGAAAGCATAGGTTATACGTCACTGCTTCAATCCAGTGCCGAGTCATATAGCAAGGTTAATCTTGAAACGTCAACAGACTATGCAAAAGAAAAAGGTGATATTGACGGTCCTTTTACAATTGCATTGAAGGCTGAAAAGATGTTTGAGGATGGTAATGTTTCCAATGTGGTAATTGTAGCGACTGAAAATCTGTTTACGGAAAGTGCAGATACCCTTGTTCCGGGAAACAATGTCAAACTGTTTAGCAGTATCTTAAGTTCGTTGGTGGAGCATGAAAGCTCGGTTTCGATACCCGTTAAGCATTATGATACGACCCAGTTGGTATTTTCGCAAAGAGTTTGTGTTATTGTAGAAATTATTACCATTATCATTATCCCCTTTATATGCCTTGTCACAGGGTTTGCAATATGGTTTGACAGGAGAAAGAAATAGATGATACGAATCATTATCGAAAGGGCGTAATATTTATATGAAAAAACAGAAAGTCCAACTTATAGTTATGCTTGTACTGCTGGTAGTGGCAGCTACAGCCTTTGTGGGAATAAAAAGCTATAATACAAATAACGAAGATAAAGAAGCGCCGGATACAGAGTCCGAATATACAGTTTGGGATTTGAACTATGATGATGTGGAAAGTTTTTCGTTTGCCAATGAACAGGGAATTTACCATTTTGAAAGAATAGCTGACGGTGAAAGCAAAAATGCTGAGGATGAAAGTGCTGAAAGTGAAGATAGCTGGTCTTATATAGATGATACATCACTTAATCCGGATGCAAATAAGATTTCTTCATTACTTGATAATGTGCTTTTTATTAAGGCACAGTCACGTATAGAAGACGTAAGCGACTGGGAGCAGTATGGCTTGGCGGATTGTGACTGGGAGCAGTCGGGATTTTCCGGTTCCGATGCAAGCGTTTCAATCACTATGAAAGACGGCGAAAATTACAGGCTGTTGTTTGGAGATTATAATGAGATTACCGGGAAATATTACCTGAGCGTGGCAGGAGAGCCGTATATTTATGTGCTGGATTCCGATATAGGAGCTGAGTTTTTAATAACACCGGATGAACTTACAAGTGACACTTGATTTCATAATAACTTTATGTAAAAATATTATAGTATTACTTACTATTAAAAGATGATGATTAGGGGCTCATATGAGAGGAATAGACACCCAGGTTCGCAAAAACAGACGCCGGATTTTCAAAGAAGTGGCAAATCTGGCCTATAATTCTACAAATTTAAAAGACGATATTGAGGCTTTACCATATAAAATAGTAGACTATGATGAGTCGGAGTATCAGAGTATATATAGGGAAAGGTCTATCGTGCGTGAGCGGCTCCGTCTGGCAATGGGACTTTCGCTCAGACCGGAAAACAGACCTGTCCATCTGACACAAGGACTTGAGGAGAGTAATATATCCGAGAAATATTACGAACCTCCGCTTATGCAGGTTATTCCATCTGCATGTAACGCTTGCCCGGAGAATTGTTATCAGATAACCGATAAGTGTATGGGATGTGTGGCGCATCCATGTAGAGAAGTGTGTCCAAAAGATGCCGTTTCCATGAAGAACGGAAAGTCGGTCATAGATCAGGAAAAGTGCATAAAATGCGGAAAATGTAAGGATTATTGTCCATATGATGCAATATCTCATCAGGTAAGACCCTGTGCGGGAGTCTGTGGCGTAGATGCCATTCAAAATGACGAAAAAGGAAGGGCCGTAATTGACAGCGATTTATGTGTCGCCTGTGGACAATGTATGGTAAATTGCCCGTTTGGAGCCATTGCAGACAAGTCGCAGATTTTTCAGTTGATTCGCTCGCTTCAGACTGGTGATAAGATAATTGCACAAGTGGCACCGTCGTTTGTTGGACAGTTTGGTTTGGATGTAACACCTGATATGCTGAAAACCGCATTAAAGGAATTGGGCTTTTATGATGTCTATGAAACGGCATTAGGCGCAGATAAAGGCGCTATATACGAGGCCAAACAATACGTTAATGAAGTGGCTTTGGGTGAGCTGTCGTTTACACTTACTTCATGCTGTCCATCCTGGGCGGTAATGGCAAAGAAATTATTTCCGGAAACCATAGATAAGATATCCAATACCTTGACGCCAATGGTGGCAACGGCCAGAATAATTAAACAAGACCATCCCGATGCAAAGGTAGTATTTATCGGTCCCTGTGCATCTAAAAAGCTGGAGGCATCCAGAAGGACGATACGTTCAGATGTGGACTTTGTGATTACTTTTGAAGAACTTACAGGTATGTTCGAGGCTAGAGGAATCCTGCTTAAAGAAATCAAAGCAATGGATGAGCTTAAAGGTGCAACGGGTGCGGGTAGAGGATATGGTGTTGCCGGCGGTGTTGCAAGTGCCATTGAAGAATGCATTAATACTTATTATCCTGCTATTAAGGTTAAAATAGAACATGCAGAAGGCCTTGCGGAATGTAAAAAGATGCTTATACTTGCAAAGGCGGGTAAGAAGGATGGCTGCCTGATTGAAGGTATGGCGTGCCCGGGCGGCTGTGTTGCAGGAGCCGGAACTAATATCACAATCCCACAGGCAACTAAAGAAGTAAACGGCTTTAAAGCCGCTGCGGAATTTAGGATACCTGCAAAGAATTAATAAGCAAAGGAGCTAAAGTTTAACAATGCAGAAAATAAGAACAAGATATGCGCCAAGCCCGACAGGACGCATGCATGTGGGCAACTTAAGAACAGCGCTTTACGCCTATCTGATAACCAAGCACGAAGACGGAGATTTTATCTTAAGGATTGAAGATACCGACCAGGAACGTTATGTAGAGGGTGCGGTTGACATAATAAATAGAACTCTTGCCAAAACCGGTCTTATTCCTGACGAAGGTCCCGACAAAGATAAAGGTTTTGGTCCTTATGTGCAGAGTGAGAGACAGGCGCAGGGAATTTATCTTGACTATGCCAAGAAACTTATCGAAAAAGGAGAGGCTTATTATTGTTTTTGCGATAAGGACAGGCTTGCATCCCTTACAACACAAGTCGCAGGAAAGGAAATAAATGTGTATGACAAGCACTGTCTGCATTTATCCAAAGAAGAGATTGAAGAGAATCTTAAATCCGGTAAACCCTACGTCATAAGACAAAACAACCCGACAGAGGGAAAGACTGTATTCAATGACGATATCTATGGTGAAATCAGCGTGGACAATGCAGAGCTAGACGATATGATACTGATTAAATCCGACGGTTTTCCGACCTATAATTTTGCCAATGTAGTGGATGACCATCTGATGGGCATTACCCATGTGGTAAGGGGAAATGAGTATCTTTCATCATCACCCAAATATAACCGCTTATATGAGGCTTTTGGCTGGGAAGTGCCTAAATATATCCATTGTCCCCTGATTACGGACGAAGACCATCAGAAGCTGTCCAAGCGCAGCGGACATTCTTCATATGAGGATTTGATTGAGCAGGGCTTTTTATCGGAAGCTGTTGTCAATTTTGTTGCGCTACTTGGATGGAGCCCTGAAGGAAACGAAGAGATTTTCACACTGGAACAGCTTATCCGGCAATTTGACTACCGTCATATTTCCAAATCTCCGGCAGTATTCGATTATACTAAGCTTAAATGGATGAACGGAGAATATATGAAGGCAATGGACTTTGATAAGTTTTATCATATGGCTGAGCCTTATTTGAAAGAAGCACTTACCAAGGGGCAGGATCTTAAAAAGATTGCCGCTATGGTCAAGACCAGAATAGAAGTTTTTCCGGATATCGCGGAAATGGTGGATTTCTTCGAGGAACTTCCGGAATACGATATAGAAATGTATACACATAAAAAAATGAAAACAAGCAGGGAATCTTCCTTAGAGGTGCTTGAAGAACTGCTTCCGGTATTGGAAGAACAGCAGGACTACAGCAATGACACCCTCTATCAGACACTTACGGACTATGTTGCTAAGAAAGACTGCAAGAACGGCTATGTCATGTGGCCTGTAAGAACTGCAGTATCAGGGAAGCAGATGACACCCGCCGGCGCAACGGAAATCATGGAAGTGCTGGGCAAAGAGGAATCCCTTGCCAGAATAAGAAAGGGAATAGAGAAATTAAAGAATGCCTGAATTAAAAATAAATCCTATACAGAAAAAGGCGATTGAGTTTTCTTCCGGGGCTATGCAGGTGCTTGCGGGTCCCGGAAGCGGCAAAACCTTCGTCATAACACAGCGTATCCGAAATCTGATTGAGAACTGTGATGTGGATCCGGCAACTATTCTGGTAATAACTTTTACTAAAGCCGCGGCAATGGAGATGCAGCAACGGTTTTACAAGCTAATGGAAGGCGAACGACCACCGGTTAATTTCGGAACTTTTCACGCAATCTTTTATCATATCTTAAGACAGTCAGGGAAATATCGTAATTTTACCCTAATAAAAGAAACAGAAAAAAGAAAACTTCTGATGCAGATTTTAAACCTGCCGCAGTCACAGGTTTTTATTAATGATGAAAAAATCGATAACCTCATCCGATATATCAGCATAATAAAAAATGAAGGCGGAAATATAGACGCCTGCGTGCAGGATACTTTTGAAAAAGATGAGCTTCTAAAAATATATACGGAATATAATGAATTTCTTGACGAATTCCAGAAACTGGACTTTGATGATATGGGTCTTTTATGTCTTAAGCTGTTTGAAGAAAATTCTGATATTTTAAAAGAGTGGCAGGAGCGGTATAAGTACATAATGGTGGATGAATTTCAGGATATCAATCCTATGCAGTATCAAATTGTTAAAAACATTGCAGGAGAGAGGGCAAATCTTTTCATAGTTGGGGATGATGACCAGTCCATCTATGGTTTCAGAGGTGCGAGACCTGACATTATGCGGCAGTTTATGGAGGATTATAAGGATGCAACACAGCTTCTTCTAAACGTGAATTACCGCTGCCATGAAGATATCGTGCAAAAATCCATTAACGTGATAAATATTAATAAAAACAGGTATGTGAAGGAAATCAGCGCGTCTCACACAGATGGAAGCGGAGTTATCATTAAACAGTATCCTGACCAGGAAACCGAGTATGAAGCGCTGATAAATGAGTTAATGAAAATCAACTCATATGCGGAATTTAAAAATACTGAAAATTTAGTACTCAAAGATTCGAATAATACGTTGATAAAAAATGATTCAAATATGGATATTAAAGATTCAGGAATCAACGAACTTTTATCTAACATAGCCATTATATACCGCACCAACCACGAATGCAGCCTGCTTGCAGAGAAACTTCTTATAAATCATATTCCATTTACAATGAAAGAGCCACTAAAAAGCCAATATGACCATTTTGTGATAAAGGATATACTTGCATATATGGAATTTGCCGCCGGAAACAGGAGCAGGGAACTTTTTCATTTATTTATGAACAGGCCTCTGCGATATCTTAGAAAAGCCTGCGCCAGACAACCTCAGATCGAATTGAAAGAACTGCTTGATTATTATAAAGACAATAGCCTTATGCAAGGCACAGCATCTAAACTCTTTTCCGACATTGAACGCATTAAAACTCTGCGTCCATATCTTGCTATCAATTATATCAGAAAAGTAATAGGTTATGACATTTATCTGAAAGATAACTATGATAAGGATTCTGTTGATAAATTCATACAAATCGCAGATGATTTCCAAAAACTATCCAAACAATATGACAGCTTCAAAGACTTAAATGACTACATCAGTCAATGTAGAGAACTGCTGGAAAATAAGCAAAATGAAAATACAGACGATGAGACAGGCGTACGCCTTATGACTATGCATGCCTCTAAAGGGCTTGAGTTTGATACCGTAATCATACCTGATGTTAATGAAAAAAAGATTCCGTCAAAACAGTCGGATACGCCTGAAGCAATAGAAGAGGAACGCCGGATGTTTTACGTGGCAATGACAAGAGCCAAGAAAAACCTGTATATCCTGTATTGCAGCCAGAAAGAAGGCAAGGATATGCCGTCCAGATTTCTGGAGCCTATTTTGAAGTGAATGAACAATTACTATAAAGTTCTCAAAACAGTATTGAGGAAGAACCGCTATTCCGATTCTTCCTCATCATCCATAATCTCATCAAACTCAGCCGAGTCTAAGTATTCATCAAATGCTTCTCCCACAGCTTCGTATTCATCATCATCTTCAATGTATTCCAAAACCGGTTCATCATTAGGGTTTTCTTCATTTTCAAAGTAACGGTAGAACCATACTTCACCGCTTTCATTCTGGCCATTTTCATTCAGCGGCAAAAGTACGATATAATCCTGATTCGAGACAGTGAGAATTGTAATAACGGCACAGGTAACATGGCTGCCATCATCCAAATCCAAGTCAACTGTCATTTCTTCTGCATCATATCCCTCGTTTTGCATAATAAACCTACCTTTCTTAAAGCTTGTGCTTTCTTCACCGTAGACATATCTCATATGCCTGACTTTTTAAAAAGATTTTTCATAATTTTTATAAAAATTATTGATAGAATAGCTATATTTTACAGAAATCTGGCAATATATTCAATGGATAATTAAATTTTTATTTGGAAAATTTTGTAAAAATGATATAATAAAGTTAAATTGTTATACTGGAGATATATTTTCTATTGGCAAATTATAATAATATAAGGCTGATTGGTATGAGTTGCAACGCATAAATTATATGATAATTATAGACAATGAGGATAACAAACACAAAATCGGAGGATTGAATGCAGAAATCTTTTAACATAATGTCTTCAACTATATACCCTTTGGGAGTTCATTTTACAGCGGCTGGTTTACATATAGCGTTAGTTTGCGAGCATCGAGATGAGTGCGGCATTCTTTTGTTTGACAGGCACCATAAGGATGGAATAAGGATACCTTTTCCCAAGGAATTTAGAAAAGGGAATATTTATTCCATGTTGCTTAAGGGCTATCAGGATAGGAACTGTTCATATCTTTTTTATCATGGTGAAAAGGTATATCAGGATCCATATGCAAAGGCACTTGAAAATAACAGGAAATACGGAGAAACAGCAAAACAGCCGGCACACTGTAAAGTGCTTAGCGAAAGTTATGACTGGGAAGGTGACAGAAGCCTTGCTATTCCGTTTGAGGACAGCATTTTTTACATGCTGCATGTGCGAGGCTTTACCAAACACAGAACCTCCGGTGTAGACCACAAAGGAACTTATGCAGGCATTGTGGAAAAAATACCTTATCTTAAAGAGCTTGGCATTACTGCGATTTTGCTTATGCCATCCTATGAATTTGACGAGGTATTCCATGAAGATAAACGCAGTATAAGTATGGAACAGGCTGCTGCGTCCTATAAAGATAAACCTGTTGACTCATCCGGTCATGGAGATGCGGGTGTGCGCATAAATTACTGGGGATATCAGGAAGGGCTGTATCTTTTGCCAAAGTATGCATATTCTTATTCCAAAGATGCAATAAGTGAATTTAAGGATATGGTAAAAGCGCTGCATAAAAACGGAATTGAGGTAATGATGCAGTTTTATCTGCCTCCGAACCTCTCCTATGTAAAAATACTGGAGATTATAATGCACTGGGTCATAGAATACCACATTGACGGATTTCAGCTTATGGGCGTGGATATTCCTATGCAAATGTTGTGTAAAGAGCCTATTTTAGCAGAAACGAAGCTTATAGGGGAAAAAGACTATAACTTTCAGATATTTTCTGAAAATGCAAGAATGGCATATTATTCGGACAGTGACTCTGAATTTTCATATTGCAACTTCGGTTATATGAATGATGCGTTTTTATATGATATGAGAAAGCTGTTAAAAGGCGATTCAGATATGATTGAGAGTTTTATTTATCGATGTAGAGATAACGCCTCAGATAAGGGTATTGTTAACTATATTGCCAAGCAGGAAGGTTTTCGCTTGGCAGATATGGTATCATATAACACCAAGCATAATGAGGCAAACGGAGAGGATAATAAAGACGGAATTTCACAAAATTATAGCTGGAATTGCGGTATAGAAGGAAAAAGCCGCAAGAAATTTATTCTTAACCTGCGTATGCGTCAGATGAAAAATGCCCTCACTTTTGTGATCCTGTCTCAAGGCACGCCTTTGATTTACAGCGGTGATGAGTTTGGGAATTCACAGGATGGCAACAACAATCCATATTGCCAGGACAATCCGGTGTGCTGGATTAAATGGAATATGTTAAAGAGCAACGAAGAGCTTTTTGATTATGCGAAGGAACTTATTGCACTGAGAAAAAGTCATAAGATACTTCACATGAGAACACCGCTTAAAGGGATAGATTATAAATCCTGCGGTTATCCGGATATTTCATTCCATGGCAAGGATGCCTGGAGACCGGATACCAGTCAGGAGAGCCGGAGTATTGGCATTTTATACTGCTGTAAGTACGGAAGTTCTGTCGATAAGACTGAAGACGATTCTTATATTTATATTGGTATTAATATGCACTGGGAATCCCGCGTATTTGGCCTGCCACAGATGCCCAAGGGGTATGAATGGGTTAAAATGTGTACCACGGGAACCGAATTAAGGTCTAAAGAGCATACTGAAACGGTGATGCAGGAAAAGATTCAAAATATACGTATTCCGGCAAGAACCATTATGATATATAAAACTAAAAAAAGTGAAAATAATAACGCGATATCAAACGATTCGATAATTAAATCGACTAAACCAATAACTAAAACACCAAAAAAATCTACAGGTAAATAATAAATAAGGGGAACCAATAGACAATGTCCAAAGCCTGGCTGCATTTTAAAACAATAACATATCATAAATATCTGGTAATGAAGGGTTGTTTCAAGGTCGGTCTGTATAAACAGGGACTTATGCACGATTTATCCAAGTACAGTCCGACCGAATTCTTAGTTGGTGCCAGGTACTATCAGGGTGACAGAAGCCCGAATAATGCGGAACGTGAAGATATCGGATATTCTTCAGCCTGGCTGCATCATAAGGGACGGAATAAACATCATTATGAATACTGGATTGATTACAGTTCCAGGGATATCCCGGGAGGGATGGCACCGGCATCAATGCCCAATAAATATATTATTGAGATGCTGATGGACAGGATAGCAGCCTGCAAGGTATACCATGGAGCGGATTATACCGATAGTGACCCGCTGGCTTATTATGAACGCGGCAGGGAACTTTCAATCATGCATGAGAAAACAAAAAAGAAACTGGAATTTTTACTGCGTATGCTTGCCGATAGGGGAGAGGATTATACTTTCCGCTACATAAGGAGACATATTTTGAAGAACGGCAGATGATACAAATAAACCATTATAGCATAGTAGCATATAACTCTTTTTTTGCATAATATATCTTATGAAAAAAAGAGAGGATGCTATACCTATGAACTCATGGATCATTTTATTATTTTTACTGCTTGCAAATTCTAATTCAAATTGCGGCTGCCAGTCTGATGACGACTATAATTACAGAAACAGTAACCGCAATAGTGGAAGAGGCAGGAATAATGACGATGATGACTGTGGCTGCGACGGTTCCGGAAATAATGATTTCGGATATGAATCGAGATTTGATTCACCGCGGTTTGGAAGCAGAGAAACCAGCAGCTGCGAAGAAACCGATGATTAAACGAAATAACGATAATTTTACGGTAAATCGATAATTATATTTAAGGGCATTCACATAGCGGGGTGAATGCCTTTTTCAATTCAAATTTCAGGCTGATTTTAAGCTTTATAATGGGTTGACGAACAAGAAAGGCAATGATAAACTAATTTAGGTGAAGAATATATAGAATGGAGGATTAAAATGATAGACGGAAATAAAGTTTTATTCAGCGGAATGCAGGCAACGGGAAATCTTACACTCGGAAATTACCTTGGAGCCTTAAAGAACTGGATAACTCTTAGTGATGAATATCAGTGTTTTTATTCGGTAGTTGATCTCCATTCCATAACGATACGTCAGGATCCGGCAGAACTCAGGAAACGCTCCAGGAATCTGCTTGCCTTATATATTGCCGCAGGACTGGACCCTGAGAAAAACTGTATATATTACCAGTCACATGTATCCGCTCATGCAGAGCTTTCATGGATACTTAACTGCTTTACCTACATGGGCGAGTTGAACCGTATGACCCAGTACAAGGATAAGGCAGCCAAACACGCAGACAACATCAATGCCGGGCTTTTCACCTATCCGGTACTTATGGCGGCCGATATACTTTTATATCAGGCTGATGTGGTTCCCGTAGGTAAGGACCAGATGCAGCACTTAGAGATTACAAGGGATGTTGCACAGCGTTTTAATGCGATTTACGGTGATGTGTTCACTATTCCCGAGCCTTATATCGGCAAATCGGGCGCAAGTATCAAATCGCTTCAGAATCCCGAGAAAAAGATGTCCAAATCAGATGAAAACCCGAATGCAAGTATTTATCTGATGGATGATGAAGATACGATAATGCGTAAATTTAAACGCGCCGTAACGGATTCTGAAGGCTGTGTACGGTACAACGAAGAACAGCCGGGCATCCATAATCTGATTGATATATATTGCGCCTGCACCGGAAAAACTCCACAGGAAACAGAAAAAGAGTTTGACGGAAAGGGCTATGGCGACTTTAAAACAGCGGTCGGAGAGTCTGTAGTTGATATACTTAAGCCTATGCAGAAGAGGTTTGAAGAATTAAGCAAAGATAAGGCATATATTGATAATGTTATTAAAACAAATGCCGAAAAAGCGGGTTATTATGCCGGTAAAACCCTTAGAAAAGTACAGAAAAAAGTAGGGTTTCCGGAAAGAATCAGGTAATGATAGTATAAATGCTAAGATAATGTACAGATAATACTCTGATATATTATCCGTTAAAAGTATCAGTAAAATAACCTGAAGTCGATACATGCTCATTTCCACCAAGCAGATGGCTTGTATCCCCAACAACCTGCGCTCTAAATATTGCCTTGCCGGGAATACGCTCCTCAGTTGCAAGGACCGTAACGGAAGTAGGCGCTATGTAGAAGCCATGAAGCAAAACAGCCGGAGAAATTCCCAGTAAGTGGCTCATCATTACAAATGTAACACCCAGATGGCAGAAGAATACAATAGTTGCATCCTGCTTGTCGGGTGTTTCTTTATGATCAGTCACATAATAATTATGATAACGCTTATACCCATACTTAGCTAAAATATCATCAAGCCCTGTGCAGACTTCATCATATGCCGGTAAAAGCTCCGGATTAGAGCGATAAATCTCTGTATTTTTCCAGTTATTTCTATCATACATATCCTCAATTTCCGTCCAGTACTCAGGCATAAAATCCCACGGCACCCCATGCCTTCCGGTAGTCGGATCATCAATATAATAACTAAACTCCTGAAGCCAGGGATAGGTCATGGCCTCACGATTAAGCGCAGCCAGCGAATATGACGCAGTTTTAGCCGCCCTGCCCAACGGAGAGCAGTATATGTCTGTTATATTTTTCCAAGTTGCAACTCTGTCTGCCAAAAGAGTGGCCTCACGTACACCTTTTTCAGTCAACGTATCATTAATATAGTCCGGATCACCGTGTCTAATAAAAATTATCCGCATAATCTGCCTCCTATACATTCAACACCTATGAACATTCTACCATACTAAAAGTTTATATTAAATCAAAATTTTATCAATATTTTATTATGCATATCCCCTCATTTGTTATATAATAGCATAGAACGTAGTATAATGTTAGTTGATGCAATTTCATTCTGACAAAGGAGGATACATTATGTTCGGATCTAATCAACCAAAGCCTGAAAAGGCAGCAAAAAACTTTGTAAATAAGGGAAAAACCGGAAAAACTATAATACTTATAATAGTAATTGCGGTTTTGGTTTTGTTGGTGAACAGCTCATATTATACGATACAGGAGGAAGAACAGGCGGTTGTATGTACTTTCGGTGCCCCTAAGGCAGTCACGACCCCCGGTCTGCATTTTAAGATTCCCTTTATTCAGACTGTTACCAAAGTAAATACCACCATTAAGGGCTTTACGATAGGTTATTCTCAGGAAGGGGAAAACATGACGGCTTATGATGATGCCATGATGATAACTTCCGATTATAATTTTATTAACGTAGATTTTTATGCGGCATACCGTGTAACGGATCCTGTAAAAGCCTTGTATGCATCGGAGGACCCGGTTGAGATACTTAAAAATATTGCACAGAACTGTATAAGGACGACGATTGCTTCATATACGGTTGACAGTGTGCTGACAACGGGTAAAAATGAGATTCAGGCCAATATTACACAGATGATTCTTGAAAAGCTGGAGTCTTACGATATTGGTATTCAGCTTATTAATATAACGATTCAGGACGCAGAGCCGCCCACGGCAGCTGTAAGCAATGCTTTTAAAGAAGTGGAGACTGCCAAGCAGGGCAAGGAAACGGCTATTAATAATGCCAACAAATACCGAAACGAGCAGATACCTAAAGCCGAGGCCGAGTCGGATGAGATTCTTCAAAGCGCAGAGGCGCAGAAGCAGAAACGTATCAACGAGGCCAACGGACAGGTGGCAAGATTTAATTCAATGTACGAAGAGTATGTTAAATATCCGGAAGTAACTAAAAAACGTATGTTTTATGAGGCTATGGAATCCGTTTTACCGGATATTAAGGTGATAATCGAAAGTTCGGATGCTTCTACAAGCACCGTACTTCCGCTTGACAGTTTTACAGGTGAAAATTCATCTTCAATAAATTCCACAGGCAGAGACAGCAGTAGTGCTCGTATAGAGAATGAAAATAACACAGGAGAGGAGGAATAGTAATGTTTAATCAGAATAATCAGACAAATGAAGAATATGAAAGATTTAATTCGGACGGCACCAAAAAGAGTTCCGGTAATGTAAAAAAATCTTTTAGCAAAATTCTGCTGTTTCTTATTGTTTTAGCCCTTGTTATTGTAGCGGGAAACAGTATGGTAGTGACCAAAGAGAATCAATATAAACTGATCAGACGCTTCGGAAGGGTACAAAATGTCGTTGATCAGGCCGGTCTTAGCTTTAAACTGCCTTTTGTAGAGTCGGTAGATACTATTCCCAACCAACTGTTATTGTATGACATTCCGGCATCGGATGTCATAACTTCCGATAAAAAGACAATGATTCTGGACAGTTATGTTTTATGGCAGATTACCGATCCGCTTAAATTTGCACAGACCTTGAGTTGCTCCGTTTCCAATGCGGAAAGGCGTATTGATACAATTGTATACAACGCAACCAAAAATACTATTTCCAATATGACTCAGGATGAGGTTATCATGAGCCGTGACGGTAAGATGACGGTTACCGTAGACCAGACGGAATCGGATGTGGTAAGCAATGACCTTGAAATACCGTCTGAGTCTAAGGAAGTAATAGATATTAAATCTTTAACGGATGAAATAATGGAGCAGATAGGTCATGTGGAAGCGCAGTATGGTATAGAAATCGTAACCGTAGAGGCCAAGAAGCTGGATTTACCGGATGATAATAAGCAGGCGGTTTATACCAGAATGATATCCGAAAGAGAGAATATTGCCGCTCAGTATACCGCAGAAGGAAAAGCTCAGGCAAAAATGATTGAAAATACCACAGACAAGGAAGTGTCAATTATGATATCCGATGCACAGGCCAGTGCTGAGGCTATAATTGCGGAAGGGGAAGCTGAATACATGAGAATTCTTTCGTCAGCTTATTCCGATCCTGAGAAAACAGATTTTTACTCATTTGTCAGGGCACTTGATGCACTTGAGGAGAGTATGAACGGTGATAATAAGACCATAATCCTTTCCGATGACTCTCCGATTGCGCAGATTTTTAATGGAAAGTATTAAAATAGATATTTTAGGCGGAAAGCATTGAAACATATGTTCGATTGTGTTATGATAGAGTCTGATAAAAAGCAGAGGATACGAAAAGCAGATATTATTTTTGTGCTTATAATAGGAATGGTAGCACTAATCGGCTTTTTTATACTGCAAATGTACAGTAAAGAGGGAAGTTATGCTGTGGTTTCATATGACGGAACCGAAAGGCTTATACAGATTCCGCTTGAACAATCTGAACCAAGATATTTTCTGATTACTTACAAAAATACAGATAATGAAGAAAAAGATATTGAAAATACAGATATGCAGGAATTTTCCGAAGAAGAATGGGCGAAGTTTCAGGAAGAATCTCTGCCTTCATCTATGGAATACAATGTTTTTCTTTATAAAAATCAGGAGATATCCATGCTGTATAGCAGCTGTCCGGATAAAATCTGTGTACATCACCGTGCCATATCAATGACAGGCGAAAATATTATCTGCCTTCCTCATAAACTGGTCATTGAGATTACAGGTGATGGAGAGCGCCAAACAGACGGGGTGGCATACTGATGAAGAAGACTGTGATTCTTGGCTTTTTACTTGCCTTGTCGATGATTTTATCCTATATAGAATCTATACTTCCTATAAGTATTGGAATACCCGGAATTAAACTCGGACTTCCAAACCTAACAGTTGTTATTTTACTTTACCTGTATGGTGCAAGGGAAGCCCTGGCGGTAAATCTTTGCAGAATAGTGCTTACCGGCTTTTTATTCGGAAATTTTTTTGCGATTATTTATGCCTTAGCGGGGGCGCTTTTAAGTTTTGTCGTCATGCTTATTATGAGAAAAACTGATATTTTTTCCATTGCAGGAGTAAGCATCGGCGGTGGGGTATTTCATAATATTGGGCAGCTCATTGTGGCAATGTTTGTGGTTGAAACCTATGCCCCGGTGTTTTATATGCCGGTTTTGTTAATTGCGGGCGCAGCTACAGGGTTTATAATAGGGGTTGTCGGTATGCGGGTTATGCCTTATTTACAAAATGGAATAAAGTAACCGGAACGGAGAACATATGTACGCGTATTTGAAAGGGACTATTGAAGAAATTACGGAAGACAATCTTATACTGGAAGTAAACCAGATTGGATATAATATCAAGATATCTGCACGAACCGCCAATTTACTTGAGGGAATCGGCAGTTTTGTCAAAATATATACATATACCCTTGTAAGAGAGGATGCTTTTAATCTCTATGGTTTTCTAACTCGGGATGACCTTGAAATCTTTAAGAAGCTAATAACCGTGAACGGTATTGGCCCCAAAGGAGGATTGGCTGTTTTGTCTGTTATGAGTGCGGATGAGCTGCGGTTTGCAATACTTTCCGGTGATGCCAAGGCAATTTCTAAGGCTCCGGGTATAGGCGCCAAAACTGCGGAAAGAGTCATTCTGGACTTAAAAGACAAAGTTTCGCTGCAGGATGCCATTTCACCCAAAGCGGATGTATCTATGGCCTCGTTAGCTGGCGAGGGCACTTCAAATGAGAAGAATGAGGCGATTGAAGCACTTGTTGCACTCGGTTATTCGGCATCCGATGCCTTGAGAGCGGTTAAGCAGGTGGAAATAACGGCAGATGCAAGCGTGGAAGATATACTTAAAGCATCTCTTAAATATTTATATTGATTATATTAATTGCGATTTGTTTCTAAATAATGCAAGTCGCATTCGATTCGATAAATTATAACTTTAAAGAGGAAAATATGGCAAACAGAGTAATCGAGACCAATATTACACAGGAAGATATGCAAATAGAGGGTTCACTGCGTCCACAGACCCTGAATGACTATATTGGTCAATCAAAGATAAAAGAGAATCTTAAAATCTATATACAGGCTGCCAAACAGAGGAATGATGTATTGGATCATGTGTTATTTTACGGACCGCCCGGTCTTGGTAAGACCACCCTGGCAGGCATCATTGCCAATGAAATGGGTGTCAACATAAAGGTGACCAGCGGACCTGCAATAGAAAAACCGGGAGAAATGGCGGCTATTTTGAATAATCTGCAGGAGGGCGACCTTCTTTTTGTAGATGAAATACACAGACTAAACAGACAGGTTGAAGAGGTGCTGTATCCTGCAATGGAAGACTATGCCATAGATATTATGATTGGTAAAGGTGCCTCGGCACGTTCAATACGGTTGAATCTGCCGCGATTTACGTTAGTCGGAGCCACGACCAGGGCAGGACTTCTCAGCGCACCCTTGAGAGACAGATTTGGTGTTATACATCATCTTGAATTTTATTCTGTTGAAGAGCTTAAGCTCATAATACTGCATTCAGCTAAAATCTTAGGGGTATCGATTGAACCGGAAGGTGCCATGGAGCTTGCAAGGCGCAGCCGTGGAACGCCCCGTCTGGCTAACCGCATACTCAAACGGGTCAGAGACTTTGCGCAGGTAAAATATGATGGAGTTATCACGAAGGAAGTTGCCAATACCGCACTGGATTTGCTTGAGGTGGACAAACTGGGCTTAGACCATATTGACAGGAATATTTTGTATACTATGATTGAAAAATTCAAAGGAGGTCCGGTAGGTCTGGATACCCTGGCCGCAGCCATAGGAGAAGATGCCGGAACGCTTGAGGATGTATATGAACCTTACCTGTTGAAAAACGGTTTTCTTAACAGGACACCAAGAGGACGTATGGTAACCGATCTTGCGTATCATCATTTAGGACTTGAAATTCCCTCTTAAGCTATATATAATATATAATGTATAAGTTTTTATAAGATGGCACATTTTGTTATTTGGAGGGAAACCTTATGTCAGCTAAAACAGATACTGAAGTTATTATCGGTGGTAAAGTATTTACTTTAAGCGGTTATGAAAGTGAAGAATACTTACAGAAAGTAGCTTCGTATATTAATAATAAGGTAAATGAATACGGAAAAGTAGACAGCTTCAGAAAGCTGCCTTTAGATACCCAGAATGTGCTTTTACAGCTTAATATAGCAGATGATTATTTTAAGGCAAAACAGCAGATTTCCTCATTGGAGGAAGAGGTCAAAGCTAAAGACACGGAAATATATGATTTAAAGCATGAACTGATTGCAACTCAGATGAAGCTTGAAAATACCGAAAAAAATGTCAGAAATCTTCAACAGGAAAATTCCAAGAAAGTTATGATGCTTGAAACAGAAATGGCAGAATTGAAAAGAAAACAGTAAGGCTGTCTTTTATAAGGCAGCTTTTTCTGTAAGTCTGCAAATATTCAGAAAGTGATGTTCATATAAGCTATGATAGAGAAAAAAGTGGAGTTGCTGGCACCTGCAGGTAATTATGATGCTCTTGTCGGCGCTATAAATGCAGGAGCGGATGCGGTATATCTGGGTGGCGATAAATTCAGTGCCCGCGCTTATGCTGATAATTTTACCGACGAAGAACTGCTTAAAGCAATACGCTATACACACGTTTGTGGTAAAAAACTCTACCTCACACTCAACACTCTTGTTAAGGAAAAAGAATTTTCACTGATATATGATTATTTAGAACCTCTATATGAGGCAGGGCTGGACGGAATTATAGTTCAGGATCTTGGCGTATGGGAGTATGTCAGGGAGACTTTTCCGGGACTTGCGCTTCATGCCAGTACCCAGATGACAATAACAGGCGTTATGGGTGCGACCTTGCTAAAAGGTGCCGGAGCTTCAAGGGTAGTACCGGCTAGAGAGCTTTTACTTGAGGAAATTAAGAATATAAAGGACAAAACCGGTCTTGAGATCGAATGCTTCATACACGGCGCTATGTGCTACTGTTATTCAGGACAGTGCCTTTTTAGCAGCATTTTGGGAGGCAGAAGCGGCAACAGGGGAAGATGTGCACAGCCCTGCAGACTGCCTTATAAGGTTTCAGAAACAGGTGATATTTTATCAACAGAGGAAATATATCCCTTGAGCTTAAAAGATATGTGCACTATAGAATATATACCTAAATTGATTGAAGCCGGGATTGATTCTTTTAAAATAGAAGGCAGGATGAAAAAGCCCGAATACGCCGCAGGGGTTACTGCAATTTATCGTAAATATATTGACAGATACTATGAGAAGGCTTCTTCATATCATGTGGATAATACCGATATGGACAGGCTTCATAAACTCTATATCAGAAGTGAAGTACAAAGCGGCTATTATGAAAGATATAACGGCAGGGAAATGATAACCATCGGCAAAGGCGGATACCTTGGGAGTGATGAGAACCTGCTTAAGGAGATTTCAGAGACTTTCTTAAAAGAAGAGAAGAAGATTCCCGTTAAGATAAGAGGAAGCTTTAAGGCGGGAGAAAGAGCCTCATTAACCATAGAAGGTATGGGTATCACCCAGACTTCCTATGGCGAGCCCGTACAAAATGCTCTAAAACGCCCTATGACCAGAGAAGATATTCTGAAACAGCTGACCAAAACCGGCAACTCATATGTCAAAATTGCAAGCGAAGATATTAATTTAGAGGGAAATAATTTAGGTGAAAATATTATAGTTGGCGATAATGTGTTCATTCCGGTAGTTCAACTCAATGAACTTCGCCGTAATGCGATTACAGCATTTGAAGATAAACTAATTGAAGCCAACGGTTATAATAAAATAACACTTGAAACCAAATACGGAAAAACGCAGCAAAACTTGCAAAATTACCAAAATTTGGAAGAAAACCCATTAAAAAAGCATTCAACCCCCATTAAATTACACGTGGTTGTGCAGAGTTTTGAGCAGCTTCAGGCGGTTTTTCAATACCCCTGTGACAGGGTATATATCGACAGTGACCTGTATTTACGGGATTTTGACCAAATCAGTCAATATTTGGAAGTGTATCCGGATTTTGCAATTTATCTTTCATTGCCTTTTATAATAAGAGATAAGGATATTGTTTATTTAGATAAATTGAAAAAATTGCTCAATAATAGGATAAACGGCTTTCTTGTGCGTAATCTCGAGTCTTTATCATGGGTATTATCTAATGATAATAAAAAGTATGATATTATTACAGATAGTGGAATATACTGTTTTAATGCTTATGCAGCCCGGTTTCTTAATGCGAATGCTGACGAGCTCACCTTACCCTGGGAATTAAATAATAGGGAATTGCGTAAATTAACAGACAAACTGACAATAACAGGTGATATCAAATTATCACTGCCGGTGTATGGCACAATACCGATGATGCTTACGGCAAATTGTGTCAAAAAAACGACCGGCACCTGTACTAATAATGAGGCTTCTGATCTGATGTACTTAACCGACAGGTACAACACCGTATTTCCGGTTTTATGCAACTGCAGTCACTGTTATAATATCATTTATAATTCTGTACCGTATTCACTTCATAACGAGTGGCAAAACCTGCAAAAACTCGGACTTTTTGCAGTAAGACTGGATTTTTTATTTGAAAACGATAAACAGGTATGCGAAATATTGGATTATTATGCGGGTAGAAGCGATAATTTCCCAATTACCGAATATACATCGGGACACTATAAAAGAGGCGTAGAATAAAAAGGCATGGTTTACATATGGAACTTTATATAACAGAGATTTCCAAGTATTTAATTACATTACTGCTTGCATTATATACATTAGAATGCTTTCTTGTTTTTCGTTTTTCAAATGAGGAAAAACGGAGCGGCTTATACACAAGACAGAATTTTCTGATGTTTTTCGTGCATTTTTCCTGCTTTATGGTAATCTGCTTTGAAACGGGGGAAATGGAGTACTTGTTTTTCTATATATTCCAGCAGATACTTTTATTTTCAACGGTTATGCTTTTTCGGATGCTGTATCCCAAAGGGAACAGACTTATAATAAACAATATGTGTATGCTGCTTAGTATAAGCTTTGTAATCCTGACAAGGATTTCATACGAAAAGGCGCTCAAACAGTTTTTTATAGTTACCGCCTCTATGATAATAGGAATGGTTATTCCGTTCTTTATTCATAAACTCAAGTTTTTAAAAGGACTTACCTGGGTTTATGCCGCTGCCGGCATTCTGGCACTTGGCATCGTGCTGACGCTGGGTTCCGTGACCCATGGCTCCAAGATTTCATATTCGATAGGCGGTGTGACCTTCCAGCCTTCGGAGTTTGTAAAAATAATATTTGTATTTTTTGTGGCAAGTGCGCTTTACGAAACAGATGATATTTTAAGAATAATGCTGACTGCAATAATTGCAGGCATTCATGTGTTGATTCTGGTTGCTTCCAAGGATTTGGGAAGTGCATTGATATTTTTTATTGTTTATGTATTTATGGTTTATATTGCCACCAGAAAATGGATATATCTGTTGCTTGGTGTATTGGGCGGCAGCGGTGCGGCAGTGCTTGCATATCAGTTTTTTACACATGTGCAGGTTCGTGTACAGGCCTGGAAAGATCCATGGAGTTGTATTGATGATGCAGGTTATCAGATAACCCAGTCCTTGTTTGCCATAAGCAGCGGCGGCTGGTTTGGACTGGGGTTGTTTGAGGGAAACCCCACATCCATTCCGTTTGTAGAAACCGATTTTGTATTTTCGGCAGTGGCGGAAGAGCTTGGAATCATCTTTGCGATGTGTGTAATACTAATAAGTATCAGTTGTTTTGTTATGTTTATGAATATATCGATAAAGCTTCAGGATAGATTTTATCAGTTGATAGCATTTGGCCTGGGAGTAACTTATATTTTCCAGGTATTCCTGACAGTCGGAGGAGGCACCAAATTTATTCCAATGACAGGTGTTACCTTACCGCTTATCAGTTATGGAGGAAGTTCCGTTCTCACAACATTGATCATGTTTTTTATAATAGAAGGACTTTATATTATAAGACAGGACGAAGGAGCAAAAAGTGTTAGAAAGAAAAAGAAAAAATCCATCGAAAGAAGCTCCGGAAGAAGACCTTCGGGAGAAAAAGGAAAAACTGAATATCAGGAAGAAGACCGGTAGGCAGATCAGTTTTGTTACAGGTATTTTTGCGCTCCTGCTTCTTGGAATGATGAGTTACACCTGTTATTATTCAATGACTAACCGACAGGAAATGATAAACAACAGCTATAACAGCAGGCAGGAACTTCTCAAAGCCCAAAACACAAGGGGAACAATCTATTCAAATGACAGACAGGTTCTGGCGAGGACCATAGTAGACTCAGCCGGAAACGAGCGCAGAGAATATCCTTTTTCCAACATGTTTTCTCATGTTGTAGGATATGCTTCCAATGGAAGGTTCGGAATTGAGGCCCAGAGTAATTACTACCTCATACAGTCCAATGCCAAATTGTCGGACAAGGTGGCAAGCGAGATGTCCGGCGAAAAGTATCCGGGTGATAGTGTAATAACTACACTTGATGTGTCACTTCAGGAAACTGCCCATCAGCTGCTTGGCATTTATAAAGGCGCTATTATTGCAACGGACCCCACTACGGGAAAAATTCTTGCAATGGTTTCCAAGCCGGACTTTGACCCGAATGAAATTGAAAATTTATGGGATAGTATGATAGAGGATAATGAGAGTGGCATATTGCTTAACCGTGCAACCCAGGGCTTATATCCTCCAGGCTCAACCTTTAAGATTGTTACTGCACTTGAGTATATACGGGAGAATCCTGATACTTATCAGAATTATACCTATCAGTGCGGCGGCAGGTTCAGTATAGGAACAGATGTTATTAATTGTTATCATGGCACCGCACATGGCAGTGAGGATTTTACAAAATCCTTTGCCAAATCCTGTAATTCATCCTTTGCCAATATAAGCATTGGTCTGAATAGGAAGAAATACGGTAACACTCTTTCAACCCTTTTATTTAATACAGAACTCCCGGTTTCTTTTGCCTATAACAAAAGTAGGGTGACGGTAAACGAAGATTCCACTGATGCCGATGTTATGCAGGTTTCAATAGGGCAGGGGACTGATCAGATAACTCCGCTTCATATGAATATGATAACAAGTGCTATTGCAAATAAAGGCGTCTTAATGAAACCGTATCTGGTAGATTATGTGGAAAATAATAACGGAAACATAGTTAAGCAGTTTTCTCAAGGCAGTTACGGTCGTTTGATGTCCGAAGATGAAGCCGGAATACTTACCGGATTGATGATGGAAGTAGTAGAGAGCGGTACGGCTACCAAATTAAAGGGGCAGAGTTACATAGCCGCAGGAAAAACCGGTTCTGCGGAATATAATAGTGTTAAGACAGATTCTCATGCATGGTTTACCGGTTTTGCACCGGCTGATGACCCGCAGATCTGTGTAACTATAATTATAGAGGGCGCCGGATCCGGCGGAGATTATGCGGTACCTATTGCCAGAAGACTTTTTGACGCATACTTAAACCCGTAAAGTACAATAATCGGAGGAAACAGAAATGATTGAAGCAACCAGTTGTGGCGGTGTTGTTATATTTCGCGGTAAAATACTTCTTTTATATAAGAATTTCCATAACAAGTACGAGGGATGGGTATTGCCAAAAGGTACTGTGGAAGACGGAGAGGAGCATAAGGAAACGGCTCTTAGGGAAGTTATGGAAGAATCCGGTGCCAGGGCCAGCATTATTAAATATATAGGCACAAGTGAATATTCGTTTGCCGTTCCGGAAGATGTTGTGGAAAAGGAAGTACACTGGTATCTGATGATGGCATACAGCTATTATACCAAACCGCAGCGCGAGGAATATTTTATGGATTCCGGATATTATAAATATCATGAGGCTTTTCATTTATTAAAGTTTGCCAATGAGAGAGCAATACTTGAAAAAGCATATAGTGAATATGTAGACCTTAAGAAACACAATTTATGGGGCAATCCCCGATAGTTCTTCCAATTTTTGGTATTATGGTTTATAATAAGACGAACGATGTTCGTCTGCGAGTTTTGTGACTAAAGTCGCAAAACATCGCGGGCTGAGAATATAAAGGAGGTTATATATGAAAGCATCATCAATGGATACACATTTAGGAAATATTTCTATAGACCATGAAGCGATTGCCCAATATGCCGGTTCAGTTGCAATGGAATGCTTTGGTATCGTCGGAATGGCGGGAATGAACGTAAAAGACGGTCTGGTAAAGCTTCTCAAAAGAGAAAGTATGACCCGCGGAATACAGGTCCTTCTTAAAAATAATAAATTGACTATTAATTTTCATGTTATAGTTTCTTATGGCGTAAGCATTCTTGCCGTAGCGGATAATCTTATTGACAGCGTAAAGTATAAGGTAGAAGAGTTTACCGGTATAGAAGTTGAAAAAATAAACATCTATGTTGAAGGTGTTAAAGCAATTGACTAAGGGAGGATTCAAGGTGGCTTCAAATAAAATAGATGCCAGAATGATGGCCAAAATGTTCTTAGCGGGAGCAAAGAATCTTGAAAGCAAGAAAGAATGGATTAATGAGTTAAATGTATTTCCTGTGCCGGATGGCGATACCGGAACCAATATGACTTTGACGATTATGTCTGCGGCAAAAGAGGTCGCTGCACTTAACGAAACAGGTGCTATTGATATGCCTTCCTTGTGTAAGGCTATTTCTTCAGGTTCTCTTCGAGGAGCCAGAGGAAACTCAGGTGTTATTTTATCACAGCTGTTCAGAGGTTTTACTAAGGTGGTGAAAAATACTCAGGATATAACTGTACCCATACTTGCCGAAGCATTTGAAAAAGCGGTTGAGACTGCATACAAGGCAGTTATGAAGCCCAAAGAGGGAACGATTCTGACTGTTGCAAAGGGCAGTGCTGACAAAGCAAGAGAATTGGCAGATGCAGGCGTAGAGGATATGGCCGGGTTTTTAGACCAGATAATACGCTATGCGGACGAGGTACTTGCCAAAACTCCGGATATGCTTCCAGTATTAAAACAGGCAGGTGTTGTTGACTCGGGTGGTCAAGGACTCATGCAGGTATTAAAAGGCGCTTATGACGCATTTTTAGGCAAAGAACTGGATCTGACCATACCTGAACAGGCGGCGTCACATGTGAGAAAATTCTCAGCGCCAAATCTTGACGCACAGGCAAATGCGGAAATCAAATTCGGTTATTGTACTGAATTTATCATAATGCTCAATAAGGTTTTCAATATCAAGGCGGAATTGGACTTTAAAGAGTACCTTGAATCCATAGGTGATTCAATAGTTGTAGTCGCTGATGATGATGTGGTAAAGGTACACGTACATACCAACGACCCGGGTCTGGCTATACAGAGGGCGTTGAAGTACGGAGCACTTTCCAATATGAAAATCGACAATATGAGACTGGAGCATCAGGAGAAACTCTTTAAGATGTCTCAGACCAGTGAACCCGAGCCTATAAGCGAAATATCCCCTGAGACCGTGAGCGCCTTTCCGGCAGAAGCGGAAGTTAGTGAAGCCGAAGCTAATGATGAACCTAGGAAAGATGTTGGCTTTATTGCAGTTTCCGCAGGTGACGGACTGGCTGATATATTTAGAACTCTTGGAGTCGATTATGTTATCGAAGGCGGTCAGACAATGAATCCGAGTACGGAAGATATGCTTAATGCAGTTGATAAAGTCAATGCCGAGAATGTATTTATCCTTCCCAATAATAAGAATATAATCCTTGCCGCAAATCAGGCACAGGCAATGGAGGAAGATAAAAATATCATTGTAATTCCTACCAAAACGGTACCTCAGGGTATAACAGCTGTTATTAATTATATTCAGGATATGTCTATAGATGAAAACAGGCAGATAATGTTGGATGAAATCAAAAGCGTAAGTACCGGTCAGGTTACTTATGCTGTAAGGGACACCACCATCGATGACAAGGAAATCAAGCAGGGGGACTTCATGGGAATCGGTGACAGCGGCATACTCTCCGTAGGCAGCTCCATAGAGGAAGTCGCTAAAGCTATGATTGATGAAATGATGACCGAAGAAAAAGAACTTATAAGTATATATTACGGTTCCGACATTTCCGGTGAGGACGCCAAGCATCTCAAAGCCGATATTGAAAGTAAATATAACGGCTGTGATGTTGAGTTGCAGTACGGTGGTCAGCCTATTTATTATTATATTGTATCTGTAGAATAGCATTAAATTCCCCGATAACAGATGTTATTGGGGAATTTTCACAGCAGGCTAAGAAAGGGTCATAGTTATATTATGGACATTACTTCATTAAAAGGAATCGGCGAAAAAACGGCAAAGCTTTTTGCAAAGCTTGATATAACTACGACAGATAAATTACTTCATTACTATCCCAGAGATTACGAACAGTTTAATGCTCCGATACCGATAATTGAAGCACCGGAAGGTGAGCGGGTGGCTGTGCGTGCAACGGTAACAGGCAATATGAATTCAAAGATTGTCCGCAACCTGAATATATTGAATTTTACAATACAGGATGCATCGGGAATGATGCAGATGACATATTTTAATATGCCATATCTTAAAAAGACCATTAAAAAAGGCACTTTTTATATATTTAGAGGCATAGTCCGGAAAAAAGGAAAAAGTCTTTATATGGAACAGGCCTCTTTATATAAACCCGAGGAATATGAGAAACTTGCCAACCGTTTACTGCCTAAATATATGTTGACTAAAGGATTAAGCAACAATGCATTGACCAAGACAGTCAAACAGGCTTTTGAAGTAACCGGAGAAGAGAAAGAGTATCTACCCGACAAAATCTTGCAAAAATACCGGTTTATGCCCAGGAATGAGGCCATATATCAGATGCATTTTCCAAAGGATTTTGAAACACTCGCCAGGGCAAGAAAACGACTTGTCTTTGACGAATTTTTATTATTTATATTGACAATCAGAAGGCTCAAAGAGGAAAACAATGAGCTGCCAAGTACATATCAAATGATAGAAGTAGCCGAAACAAACCGTCTGATAGAAGCACTGCCATATAAACTTACCAATGCACAAATGAATGTCTGGTCACAAATTAAGAAGGATTTATGCGGAAAAGTTGTGATGAACAGGCTTATTCAGGGTGATGTGGGTTCAGGCAAGACTATTCTCGCATTTCTGGCCTTACTTATGTGTGTGGCAAACGGCTATCAGGGTGCATTAATGGCACCTACCGAAGTACTTGCCAAACAGCATTTTGAATCACTGCTTAAATTAAAAGAGCAATATAAGTTAAACATCCACCCCGTTCTTTTGACAGGCTCAACATCTGCAAAGGACAGGAAGCTCATATATAGCGAGATTGCAGAGGGGGAAGCGGATATCATCATCGGCACCCATGCGCTGATACAGGAAAAGGTAAACTATCATAAGCTTGCATTGGTAATTACCGATGAACAACACCGCTTTGGAGTCAGACAGCGTGAGACTCTTGCCAATAAGGGAAATGCCGTACATGTACTTGTTATGAGTGCAACACCGATTCCAAGGACACTTGCCATAATTCTATATGGAGACCTACATATTTCCGTACTTGATGAATTACCGGCGGACAGGCTGCCAATCAAAAATTGCGTGGTCGGTACTTCTTATCGTGAAACCGCTTACCGTTTTATTGAAAAAGAGGTTAGCGCCGGAAGACAGGCCTATGTAATCTGTCCTATGGTGGAGGCAGGCGAGATGGAGGAGCTGGAAGACGTAATTTCATACACTTCTAAGCTAAAATCCGCACTTTCGCCATCTGTTCAGGTTGCGTCTTTACACGGTAAGATGAAGCCTGCTGAAAAAAATTATATTATGGAACAATTTGAAGCCCATCATATAGATGTACTGGTTTCCACAACCGTAATTGAGGTTGGTATAAATGTTCCCAATGCTACCGTTATGATGGTTGAAAATTCCGAAAGATTCGGACTTGCCCAGCTGCATCAGTTAAGAGGCCGCGTGGGACGCGGGGAACACCAGTCATATTGTATTTTTATAAGCTCATCTGAGAATAAGGCAACTATGGAGCGACTTAAAATACTTAATACATCAAATGACGGATTCTATATCTCAAGTCAGGATCTTAAGCTTCGCGGTCCGGGGGATTTATTCGGTATAAGGCAGAGCGGAGATTTACACTTTGAGCTTGGAGATGTCTTTACGGATGCATCTATTCTTCAAAATGCAAGTGATGAGGCTGATGAGCTGCTTGCAAGCGACCCTGAGCTATGCAGTAAAGAACATACTGCACTTAGAAACATTCTGGATTCAGCGAACGAAAAGAGTGTTGACTTTAGAACAATCTAAAATTAAACTAAATATTAAGTGTTAATAATTCAATAACCAGAACTTAGGCGAGAATAAAAACAGAAAATTTACTTCGTAAATTATCTGTAAATAAGGGGTGAGTTGCAGGGATATTTATATCCCTTTTGCATTCCGAATCCCCGTTTTTGTTTATTTTGACTAAGTTCGTCATACTGGTAAATTAGGAGATTAATATATGTCAAAAGTTGCAATCGTTACCGACAGTAACAGCGGAATTACACAGGCACAGGCCAAGAATTTTGGACTTTTTGTCCTGCCTATGCCTTTTATGATCAATGATGAAACCTATTATGAGGATATAACGTTATCCCAAGCAGAATTTTACGAAAAATTGTCATCAGGAGCATCGGTTATCACAAGCCAGCCTACACCCGAATCGGTTATGGAGCTGTGGGATAAACTGCTTAAAGAATATGATGAAATTGTTCATATACCTATGTCCAGTGGTCTTAGCGGTTCCTGCCAGAGCGCTATAATGCTCTCCGAAGATTATGACGGTAAGGTTCAGGTTGTGAATAACCAGCGTATTTCGGTTACTCAAAGGCAGTCTGCACTGGATGCGCTTTCTTTGGCGGATAAAGGAATGAATGCTGCAGAGATTAAAGATTTTCTTGAAAAAGATAAGTTTAATTCGAGTATATATATTATGCTGGATACTTTGTATTATCTGAAAAGGGGTGGAAGGATCACACCTGCGGCGGCAGCTCTTGGTACTATACTTAAACTTAAGCCTGTGCTGCAGATTCAGGGAGAGAAACTGGATGCTTTCGCCAAGGCACGTACTACATCACAGGGTAAAACTCTTATGATAAATGCCATAAAAAACGATATGAACAATCGCTTCGGAGGAGCCGACAAAGACAATATATGGCTTCAGATAGCCTATACCTATGACATTGATGCTGCCAATCAGTTCAAGGAAGAAGTCCTTGAGGTTTTTCCGGGTTTTGATATCAATGTGGACCCGCTTTCTTTAAGCGTATCCTGTCACATCGGTCCCGGTGCGTTGGCATTGGCCTGCTGTAAGAAGATATAACAACAGGAATGGAGGAACGTCATGAACGTAGCAATCATCGGAATGGGAAATATGGGCAGTAAATACTGCAAAATGATAGCCGAGGGCAAAGTTGCCGGAATGAGTGTCACCGCAGGCACCAGAATCCGCCCTGAGAGACTTGAAGTTTTAAAAGATGTATTGCCGGAAGATTTTAAAATATATGAATCCGGAGATAAGTTATATGAGGCTTATGATAAAGGCGAAGTTTCATTTGATACGGTTTTGATAGTTACTCCGCATTATTCACATGAAGATTTTGCAATTAAGGCATTTAAGAGAGGGCTTAACGTGCTTTGTGACAAACCTGCAGGAGTTTATTCAAGGCAGGCAAGAAATATGATGGAAGAGTATCTTAAGGCAAAAGAAGCGCATCCCGGGCTTCAATACGGCTATATTTTCCATCAGAGAACCTTCCCGATATACCGTAAAATGAAAGAGATCGTGGAAAGCGGTACATATGGCAATATCAAACGTGTAAGCTGGATGATAACCGACTGGTACAGGCCGGATGCCTATTATAAATCCGATGCCTGGCGTGCCACCTGGAAAGGTGACGGCGGCGGTACACTGCTTAATCAATGCCCGCACAATCTTGATTTACTACAATGGATATGCGGTATGCCAAAGAGCGTCCAGGGTTTTTGTTATGAAGGAAAATATCATCCGATTGAAGTGGAAGATGATGTGACCGCCTATTTCGAATGGGAAAATGGAGTTACGGGAGTATTTATTGCATCTACAGGCGAAGCTGCGGGAGTAAACAGGCTGGAAATTGCGTTGGATGATGCACTGCTTGTTTGTGAGGGCGGTACGCTTAAGGTATGCGAACTGGATAAACCGGAGAGCGAATACCGTAAAGAAACACAGGATTTGTTCATAAAACCGCAGACTAAATGGAAAGAAATAGAATGTCCCGGCTCAAACGGAGCTTATGAGGAACTGCTTACAAGCTTTGCACAGGGAAACATGGTTGCAACGGGAGCGGAAGCTATAAACAGTCTTTATTTGTCCAATGCGGTCTATCTGTCTTCATGGGAGAAGAGAATGATTGAAATTCCCACACCGGGCAGCTCGGAGGAATTGCAGTTTGAGAATGCTTATGAAATGTGGCTCAAACGTAAAATTGATTAAAATTTTGTGCCTAAGCGTCGATAATTGAATATAAGAAGGATTAAAAATGTACAATGAAATAGATTTTAATAAAATAAATCTGGAAGAGAGCCCTCCGTCTGACGATCCGGAGAGACAGTATTATTATATAGCGCTCTGTCGTAAAAATCTCCAGGATTTTGAAGCAAAATACGGCCATTCTCCCAAAGCCTGTGTCGTAACATTCGGTTGCCAGATGAATGCCAGGGATTCCGAGAAGCTCACAGGTATTTTGGCACAGACAGGCTATGAAATAACCGAAAACGAAGAAGATGCCGACTTTATCATTTATAACACCTGTACCGTAAGAGACAACGCCAATCAGCGTGTCTACGGCAGACTGGGATATCTTAACAGCCTGAAAAAGAGTAAGCCGTACTTAAAAATTGCCTTATGCGGCTGTATGATGCAGGAACAGTCTGTAATTGAGAAGATCCAGAAGAGTTACCGTTTTGTAAACCTGATTTTCGGAACCCATAATATTTTCAAATTTGCGGAGCTGCTTGCAACTATGCTTGAAAATACCAAAACGGACAACCATAACGGTAAAGATAATAAAATGATAATAGACATCTGGGATAAAACAGATAAAATAGTGGAAGAGTTGCCGGTAAACCGTAAATATTTTTACAAATCCGGGATAAATATTATGTTTGGCTGCAACAATTTCTGCAGCTACTGTATAGTTCCTTATGTAAGAGGAAGGGAACGCAGCCGAAAACCTCAGGAAATCATCAAGGAAATCGAGAACCTTGCAGCAGACGGCGTAGTTGAAATCATGCTGCTTGGACAAAATGTGAACTCATATGGTCAGAATCTTGATACCCCTTGTACTTTTGCGGAACTTTTGCAGGAGATTGAGAAAATCGACGGCATTAAAAGAATCCGCTTTATGACTTCGCATCCGAAGGATTTATCCGATGAGCTCATACAGGTGATGAAGAATTCAAAGAAGATATGCAGACATTTGCATTTGCCGCTTCAATCCGGTTCCGACACGATACTCAAAGCTATGAACCGTAGATATACCAAGGCACAATATCTTTCTTTGGTGGAAAAATTAAAAAATGAAATCCCGGATATAGCAATTACAACCGATATTATTGTAGGCTTTCCGGGTGAAACCAAAGAAGATGTTGATGAAACAATTGATGTTGTAAAAAAAGCCGCTTACGATAATGCTTTTACTTTTATCTATTCCAAAAGAACCGGCACAAAAGCTGCCGCAATGGAAAATCAGGTGCCGGAAGACGTTGTCAAAGCCAATTTTGACAGACTTCTCAAAGTAGTTCAGGATACTGCCAGAGAAAGGGCGCTTTTATTGCAGGGAAAAGTTATGGAGGCGTTAGTGGAAGAGATTAACGAACAGGATTCTTCCTTGGTAACCGGACGTCTCTCCAACAATATGCTGGTACATTTTCCCGGTGATGACTCGTACATAGGGAGAATATTTAATGTATCACTTGATGAGTGTCACGGCTTTTATTATACAGGACATGTTATTGACTAATATAGTCAACAACAAGACTCGGTATTTTAATTTTAAAGAAAGATGGTCTAAACAATGTCGGAATTAACACCTATGATGCGTCAATATATGGATACCAAAAAAGAATACCCCGACTGTATTCTTTTTTATCGTCTCGGAGATTTTTATGAGATGTTTTTTGAGGATGCTCAGACTGCCTCTAAAGAGCTTGAAATAACGCTTACCGGCAAAAGCTGCGGTCTGGATGAACGTGCGCCTATGTGCGGAATCCCGTATCATGCCGTAGACGGCTATCTCAACAAGCTTGTATCAAAGGGATATAAGGTGGCTATCTGCGAGCAGATGGAGGACCCCAGAACTGTAAAGGGCATTGTTAAGCGGGAGGTAACCAGAATCGTAACTCCCGGTACCAATTTAAATGCTCCTACCGATGACACACGTAATAACTATATTCTGTGTATTGCATATTTTCCGGGGAAAATCGGTATTTCCATTGCCGATGTCACAACCGGAGACTACTATCTGACCGAGGTAGAAGACCTTCGCAAACTGCAGGATGAAATCAATAAATATGAACCGGCGGAGATTATCTGTAACGAAGCTTTTCTGGTCAGCGGTTTTGATATAGAAGGGCTTAAAAACCGGCTTGGAGTAACTGTTTATTCCCTTGCGAATCATTATTTTGATGACGATATCTGCCGTAAATGCCTTTTAAAGCATTTTCATGTGACAACTCTTAAAGGGCTTGGAATAGAAGATTTTCCAAGCGGACTTATAGCTTCCGGATCACTTATGCAATATCTTTATGAGACCCAAAAGACCTCGCTTGAACATTTTACGCATCTTTATCCGTATCTCACCAATAAATATATGTTGCTTGACGGTGCTACCAGACGTAATCTGGAGTTGATTGAGACTTTGCGTGAAAAGCAGAAAAAAGGCTCTCTTCTGGGTGTACTTGACAAAACAAAGACCGCTATGGGCGGCAGACTGCTGCGTAAATACATAGAACAGCCGTTAATTGATAAAAACGAGATTGAGAAACGTCTGGATGCGGTAAATGAGCTTTGTAAAAACAGCATGGTAAGGGACGAACTGCGCGAGTATCTTAATCCGATTTATGATTTGGAGAGACTTCTTGGAAAAGTAAGTTACAGAACAGCCAATCCAAGGGATTTAATTGCTTTTGGAAGTTCACTTGGAATGCTTCCGTCAATTAAAACAGTATTACAGGATACAAACTCCGAACTACTTTCGGAAATCAGAGAAGAAATTGACGATTTATCGGATTTATATAACCTTATAAATGATTCTATTATAGAAGAACCGCCTATTACTATTAAAGAAGGCGGAATTATCAAGGACGGAGCTAATGAGATAGTAGATGAACTAAGAAAGGCCAAAACCGAGGGGAAAAACTGGCTTGCTGCTCTGGAAAACGAAGACAGGGAACGCACAGGTATCAAAAATCTGCGAATCAAATATAACAAAGTCTTCGGATACTATTTTGAGGTAACCAATTCATACAAAGATCTGGTCCCTGATGATTATATCAGAAAACAAACGCTGGCAAATGCCGAACGTTATACTACACCTAAATTAAAAGAACTTGAGGATACTATTTTAAATGCCGAAGATAAGCTCTATTCACTTGAATATGATATTTTCTGTGAAATAAGAGAGACCATAGCCGCTCAAATCGAAAGGATACAACAAACCGCAAGAGCAATTGCAAGACTTGACGTATTCTCCTCACTTTCATACGTTGCGGAACGAAATCACTATATCAGACCCGCACTTAATGAAAAGGGTATAATCGATATTAAGGCAGGCAGGCATCCGGTAGTTGAGCAGATGATTCAAAATGATATGTTTATATCCAATGATACATATCTTGATAAAAATAAGCATTGTATATCCGTAATTACCGGACCGAATATGGCAGGAAAATCCACCTATATGCGACAGACTGCGTTAATTGTGCTATTGGCACAGATTGGCTCGTTTGTTCCTGCCTCCAAAGCCAATATCGGAATTGTGGACAGGATTTTTACCAGAGTGGGGGCATCGGACGATTTGGCAAGCGGACAGTCCACATTTATGGTGGAAATGAATGAGGTGGCCAATATTCTGCGCAATGCGACAGCCGACAGTCTGCTTGTTCTCGATGAGATTGGCCGTGGAACTTCCACATTTGACGGACTCAGCATTGCCTGGGCCGTTATAGAACATATAAGCAACCGAAAATATTTGGGCGCAAAAACATTATTTGCAACTCACTACCATGAATTGACCGAGTTAGAAGGTAAGATGGATAATGTAAACAATTACTGTATTGCGGTCAAAGAAAAAGGTGATGATATAGTATTCCTAAGAAAAATCATCAAAGGCGGAGCCGATAAGAGCTATGGTATACAGGTAGCCAAGCTTGCCGGCGTTCCCGATATGGTGATAGACAGAGCCAAGGAAATCGTAGAACAACTCAGCGATAACGACATTACCGAAAAAGTGCAGAACATTGAAATCAATATCAAGAACGAAAAATCTAAATCCGTAAAATACGATGAGGTTGACCTTGAGCAGATTTCCCTGTTTGATACGGTAAAGGACGAAGATGTTGTAAAAGAGTTGGAGGAGATTGATATTACGACCCTTACACCTGTGGATGCACTCAATACTTTATACAGGCTGCAGAATAAATTGAAAAACAGATGGCGAAATTAGGCATTCGACGTAAATACTAAGTTTTCTTTGCTTATTGTCGGAGCCAGAGGCGCAAAGAAAACTTAG
>JAFLTH010000025.1 GCA_022510525.1 Lachnospiraceae bacterium
ATGCCATTAATGTAGAGCTGATAGTCGTCCTCCCTGCGCTCATAGTGTATTTCACCGGAAATCGAACCGGAGTTTTCATCTGTAGTAAACCACGCTATTCCCGTATTGTCTGTAGAGTCGATAAAGAGAGATGTACCGGCGGGCAATGTAGTATGCTGTCCGTTTACGGTCACAGGAAGATCTCTAACTGTGGTAAGTCCCTGCCATTCACGATTCGGCGTGAACTTATATATTTCCTCCAGAGGCTCCAATCCACCATCATTTGTGAGAGCATAGGACATTCTTGAAGTATATGTTCCCAGCACGTCTAAACTGAACCTCAGTCTTATACCGTCTATGTCGATATTCTTTCCATCCAGAGCTGCCCATATATCTGCAGTCTGCACAGCGCCATCTGCACTCAGCTCATAAACAAAAGTCTCATAGTCATCGGAAGCCCAGTCAATATCAAAAATCAGAAAAGCTCTGCCGTCCGGCCTCCGCATAAGATAGGCATGCTGCACGCTTACTATGGGTTCCACAAGGGAATCACCACCGTTAACGGTAACTGTGGTCTCATAGTCGTCATACGGTCCTACATGTTCCATCTGCCAAAGGACGGTGCATACGCCGTCTGAAAGCTCTGTTGTTGCTACATAATCTCTGGGAAGTCTGTAAATATAGTTTTCTTGAAGCGGGAGATACTCTGCTTTCATATATTCTGCGACCTCATCATAGAGAACCCGTGCTGTGATGCTCCCCGAGGCATAAGGACCGATCTCATAGGGTGTATACACCAACACAATACCGGCCGCATCCAGATACCAGTTCGTCTCCTCGATATGTTGCTCCACGTAGGACTCATAAGAATCAAAAAGTTCGTCTTGCTCCTGCCGGGTGCTTAAACTCTCCAGAACGACTTCCAGCACCTTATTCACAAAACCGGGGGCATCCTCTGCAAGCTGTGAAAGTGCCAGTTCGGCTCCGCTCTTCAAATCGATGGTGGTTCCCCATTCTGCGCCGTAACCGTGAGCGCCGCCTTCGTAATCGTAGGAATTGCCTTTGACACTCAATACGTTTGTATCAAGACGGGTAACCTCATAGTTGTTATTGGATCCATAGGGAACAAACCAATCGTTCTGATCTTTTGTAGCCATATATTGATCCATGGCCATTTCCACCAGCTCATCAGCATATCCGGAAAGTTCTTTCTCCGTAGAGTAAAAATGTTTTCTCACGGCCTCAGATGCCTTTTCGTAGCCATCGCCAGAAAGAGTCATATTGTCCCCGGAAATTTCTACAAGCAGCGTTTCTCCATCCTCCGTGTAACGCTGAACGTTAAAACTCTCTATATTGATTATGGGAATGGATGGCTCTGACACCTCCGATGCATCATCTTCTGTAGAATCACTTTCTGTGAACTTTTCAAAAAAAGATGAAGTGTTCTGTTCTGCGTTGTCGGTCTCATTGGAAATATCCTGTCCGGAAAACTGACAGGCGGACAGGAAAAGAGTTGCGACGAGTATTAATATCACTATTTCTGTTCTTCTCATGCTAATGCTCCTAATTGCTTGATATTTATTTGCGAATTAAGCCGCAATATAGTATAATATTACAATAAATTTTACAGAAGGACAATTGCTATGAGAGAGAAACATTTATTACGTACGGACAAATTAATTTTAATAACGCATATCGTTACGACAATATTTTTAATAATAGGACTGATATCTCAGCTTATTTTTTCGGAATTGGCGACGGTTAACAGCATTTTACCGCTGATTTTGAACATAGGTAGTTTTCTTGTGGGTGTATCAGTGTATTTAAAATACAAGGGTACATATGTTTATTCGCGGTATGTGGGAATTGCATTTTCCATATTGTATATTTTCTTGATGTTGATGTCGGAAGGGAATGCCTCTTTTCCATATATGATTCCGTATCTGATGCTGCTGATGCTTACAATGGATAAAATGATTGTAGTTACGTCAAGTGCTGTATTCGTAATCGTGAATTTTATAAAGGCTGCGATGCTGGCAGCCGCGGCAACGGAACCGGATGCCGCGTTGGAGTCGGTAATGATAGAGATTATCATCACAATTCTGGCTGCTTTGGCAGCGGCACTTGGACAGCGCCTTATCACTCTTTTCTTTCAGGAGTCATTTACGGGAAATATCATTAATGTGGCAAAGACCGTTGAACAGGATATGGTTCAGGCGCGTGATAATATTTCACATCTGCAAGAATCGACCGAAGCAGTCAATAGATCTATGCAGGATATTTCCGCAGGGATTACGGCAATGGCGGAAGCAGTTGAGGATCAGACCGTTATGACGCAGAATATTTCTGACGTTATAAACGATACCCACAGTCGGACAGGCATGATTTCGGATACTACGGAAGAGGTTAAGAGTGCCTTGGTATGTGGCGCTCAGGCAATGGATGAATTGATGGAACATGTCAGTGAAGCACTCTCTGACGGTGCAAGTATGCAGGAGGCCGCGGGGATGCTTTCGGAAAAGACGAAAGAAGTTAGGGGAATTATCGATATTATTCTTCGAATTTCCAGTCAGACGAATCTGCTTGCATTTAATGCCAGTATTGAGGCATCGCGGGCAGGAGCAGCAGGACGTGGATTTTCGGTAGTAGCAGAGGAAATACGCAGTCTTGCCGAGCAGACAAGGGTCGAGACAGAAAACATTACGTCCCTGCTTGATGAGTTGACAGTAAAAACACAGGAGGTAATTGATAAAGTCAATGGCAATGTGGAGCTATCCCGAATGGAGAGTTCTCTTGCGGTGAAAGCAAACGATCAGTTTTCTGAGATTGAACATAGAATAAATAAGCTGGCAGGTAATATCACAGAAGTAAGCAGTAGAATGGCGGATATTCTCAGATCGAATAATGTGATTGTGGACAGAGTCAACACGCTCTCGGCAAGCAGTGAGCAAATAAGTGCGAGTGCGGAAGTGTCTTGTACGACCAGTGAGCAAAATGTGCGGTTGATGCAGGAATTTACCAAGGTTATGGAGCATATATCGCTGCAGATTGATGAATTGAAAAAGTATGGAACCGGAGAAGAGTAAGCCTTTGTTCTGTAAGAAAGGACCGACACATGTCAAACGGATTAGTTTATATACTGACAAACCCTTGTCTTGACGGATGGGTTAAAATAGGTATGACACAACGCAATGATATTGAAAGAAGATTACAGGAGTTAAACGCTCCAACAAACATCCCTCTTTCATATCGTTGTTATGCTACATATGAGGTAGATAACCCTGCTGAAGTTGAAAAACGCATTCACAGTATTATTGATAGAATTGATGACTCATTACACGCAAGAGAGCATCTTGAAAATGGGCGTATACGTGAGCGTGAATTTTTCAAAATATCTCCTGAGGCAGCATACGGGATTTTTAAAGATATTGCAATATTAAGAAATGATGTTGAGAAGTTAAAGCTTTATACACCGACGCTCAGCCAATCGCAGGAAGAAGAGTTGGCTGAACGAAGAACGAAACGTTCCAATAATTCGTTTAAACTATTAAATATAGGTGTTGGAGAGGAAATTGCTTTTTTATATGATGATAATATTAAAGCAACAGTATTAAATGAAAAAAATCAAATTGAATTTAATGGTGAATCTTATTCTGTAACTGCCTTAGCACGTAAAATACTTATTGAAAAGTACGGTTGGTCGGATAATCTTCACAGTAACGGATGGCGTTTTTTTACTATAGAAGGTATAACTTTGAGCGATTTAAGAGATAGAATTGAAAATTCTGAGCTTGATGAATGATAACATTTAATTCGTAATTGTGCGAAGAAATTTCTTTTATTTCCTAATACTTTGTGCTATATTTATCTTAGGATATTATACATAAAGGATGATATATTATGAGAAGCATTTTGATAATTGATGATAGTATGATTCAGCAAAGAATTATAACGAAACTGTTACAGGGCAGATATGATATTTTGATGTCGGAATCCGGAGTAGATGGCATTAAGCTTGCCAAGGAGAAGCAGCCGGATTTGATATTATTGGATTATGATATGCCTATACTGAGCGGAAAAGAAACTTTTCAAAGATTGCAGAAACAAGAGGAGACAAAGGACATCCCCGTCATATTTCTTACGGGGCTGGATAAGAGAGAGGACGTTGAAGCTGTATTAAAATTGCGACCACGGGGATATTTGTTAAAACCTGTTGAGCAGGATAAACTTTTAAATACAATTAGGGCAGTATTACATGATTAAAAATAAAACGACCTTGGAATGAGAGTAGAATCTTTTTCTAAGGTCTCTTTAAATAAATAAAAAAAGAGGAAAAATCTGTGAACGAAATTATAGATAAAAAAAGGAAAAAACGCATTTTCGACATAATACAAATTGGTCAAAAAAATGATTTTGTCAGTCGTGCTTTCGATGTGTTTATTGTGATTGCTATAATTGCCAATATAGCGGTTTTGTGTATTGAGACATTTGATGCGGCAGTAGAGTATTATGATGTTTTAAAGCTAATAGAAATGATTACAATTGTAATATTTACGATAGAGTACATCCTGAGAATCTGGACGGCAGAATACCTTTTCCCTGATAAAAGCAAAGGAAAAGCAGTTTGCCATTTCCTTATTTCATTTGACGGAATTGTTGATCTTTGTACGATCTTACCGTTTTTCTTTCTGTCAGGCTTTGCTGCTTTCAGGATGCTGCGGGTAGTTAGAATATTGCATTTGTTCCGAATCAATAACTATTATGATTCATTTAATGTAATTACATCTGTATTGCGTGAAAAAAAGAATCAGCTCATATCATCAATTTTTATTATATTGGTGTTGATGATGGCCTCTTCGTTATGTATGTACAGTGCGGAACATGAAGTGCAGCCGGAAGTGTTTAATAATGCTTTTTCGGGAATCTGGTGGAGTATGTCTACTATACTCACTGTTGGCTACGGAGATATTTATCCTGTTACAATACTTGGGCGGGTTATTGCAATCTTTATATCATTTCTTGGGGTGGGTGTGGTAGCTATACCGACCGGTATTATTTCTGCAGGTTTTGTTGAGCGGTATACACAGATTCAGAATCAGAGTAAAACCGGAGTAAGCGGCAAGGGCAATATAAGAGGAACTGTAAGTGTTACCGTGGATGAATCAAGTCCTTTTGCCGGAATGTGTGTAAAAGCAGTGGAAGAAGAGTACCGGATTGATATTTTGATATTTATACGAAATGGAGCAGTAATTGTGCCGGCAGACCTTACTGAGATTGCGATTGGGGATGTACTTATTTATCAGACGCAGGATATTGGAGATAATCAATGATATATGAATTATCCAACCGGGAAAGTGCAGCTCATATTTTTAACGGTTGGGAAGAAACAATAATCTGGTCATGTCTGCAAGGTGTAATGGGGCATATATATGCAGATGATAAAGAAAACCCGAATTCAGCCATGGCAATATTAGGTGACTTCTGCTTTTTTGCCGGTAAACTAAACAGAGACTTGATTGCCTTTAAACCGGATTGGTTCAATCAGGACTTTATTATTGTTGTTCCGCAGAATGATAAATGGGCAGAAGAAATAGAGAAGTATTATGGTGCTAAGGCAAAAAAGGTTGTACGATATGCTATGAAAAAAGAGCAGGATATATTTGATGTAGACAACCTAAACAATATTATTAAGCTTCTTCCGGACGAATATACTATGAGCCTTATTGACGAGAAGATATTTGATTATTGCAAAAAAGAAAACTGGTGTAGGGACCTAGTATCGCAGTTTCACGACTATCCCGGCTATAAAAAACTTGGTTTAGGTGTTGTTATTATGAAAGATGGTATTCCTGTTTCCGGAGCATCTTCCTATTCTGCATATCTCGGTGGTATAGAAATTGAAATTGATACGAAAATGGAATATCGTCGGCAAGGTCTGGCAACTGTATGCGGAGCCAAGCTTATCTTGGAATGTCTTGAAAGAGGACTGTATCCAAGTTGGGACGCGCAGAATACATGGTCAGTAGCATTGGCAGAGAAGTTGGGATATCATTTTAATTATGCATATGATGCATATGAAGTAAACTGGATGTAAATTGTATTTACTTTTAAAAAAATATTTTTTATTATAAAATAAACATGACATACACATGTCATGTTTATTTTGATATTTTTAATGTGTGGGGGCCATATGAAGATAGACAGACTTATTGGAATATTGTCGGTACTTTTACAGAAAGACAAAGTAACCGCTCCTGAACTGGCAGAGCGATTTGAGGTTTCCAGGCGTACGATTAATAGAGACATAGAAGATTTATGCAAGGCCGGAATTCCGATTTGTACAATGCAGGGAGCAGGCGGTGGTATTTGCATCATTGATGACTATAAGATTGACAGGACGCTTCTTACATCCAAGGATATGCAGATGATTCTTGCAGGACTGCGCAGTCTGGACAGTGTCAGCGGAAACAATTATTATAGTCAGTTAATGGAAAAACTTAAACCGGGTTCCTCTGATTTTATAAGTGGCAGTGATTATATTTTAATTGACTTATCTTCATGGTATAAAACCGCACTTGCTCCGAAGATAGAAACAATCCAGATAGCAATTACTGATAAAAAGATGCTGTCATTTTCATATTATGCACCAAAGGGTGAAAGCACTCGTGTTGTTGAGCCTTATTATTTGGTGTTTAGATGGTCAAGCTGGTATGTTTGGAGTTGGTGTTGTGGGAAAAAAGATTTTCGACTCTTTAAGTTGAATCGTATGGATAATGTTAAGGCATTATCCGACAATTTTCAAGGGAGAGAGGTACCCTTTCCGGATCTTTCCAACGAAAAAATATTTCCGGGAGGCATCAAAGTAACAGCACTGTTTGAATCGGATATGAAATGGCGTCTGGTAGAGGAATTCGGTCCCAACTGTTTCGTTGAACGTCCTGATGGAAAACTGTTATTTCGAGCCGATTATACCAATAAAGAAAATATCATTAGCTGGTTACTTACCTTTGGTAATAAGGTCATTGTTTTGGAGCCGGAGGATATTCGTAATGAACTCATAGAAATTGCCGCTTCAGTGATTAAGACATATAAGTCTGACTAATAAAAACAAATTTAAAGAGCAAATGTATTAAATTAAATCTATATAATTCAAGGAGGATAATAAAATGCGATTAGACGGATTTGGAATTTTTGTAGATGATATGGCGGTAATGGTCAGATTTTATCGGGATGTTTTGGGATTTGAAATCAAGGAAGATGAGAATACATCAAATGTATTTCTGGAAAAGGACGGAACACTGTTTCTGCTATATCGAAAGACCGATTTTGAAAAGATGACAAACCGTAAGTTTTCATACTGTAATGGAGTAAACGGACATTATGAAATTGCGTTAGGGGTGGGAAATTATGCAGAAGTTGATAAAGAATACGAAAGAATAACTAAAGCCGGAGCACAGGGAATTCTTGAACCGACAACAGAACCCTGGGGGCAGAGGACTTGTTATGTTGCAGATCCGGAGGGAAATCTCATTGAAATCGGCTCATTTAATGAAAAGTAGTTTTCAAGAATGGAGGACGAAATATGGCATTTGATTACAAAAAAGAATACAAGGAATTTTATATGCCGAAAAACAAGCCTGAAATTATAGATGTGCCGGAAATGAATTTCATAGCGGTGAGAGGAACCGGTAATCCCAATATTGAGGGCAGTGAATATAAAGAGTCAATTGGTTTGCTCTATGGGATAGCATTTACAATTAAAATGAGCAAGATGGGAACGCATCGGATTGACGGATACTTTGATTACGTAGTCCCGCCGCTTGAGGGATTCTGGTGGCAGGAAGGAATTGAAGGTATAGATTATAGCAAAAAAGATGAATTCCGTTTTATATCCCTCATAAGATTACCGGATTTTGTTACAAGAGAAGATTATGAGTGGGCTGTAGCAGAAGCGACAAAAAAGAAAAAGACGGATTTTTCCAAGGTGGAATTTATGACGATTAAAGAAGGCCTATGTGTGCAGTGTATGCATGTTGGCTCGTATGATGATGAACCTGCAACGATTTCACTGATGGATAAGTTCATCCGGGAGAACGGATTTGAAAATGACTTTTCCGATAAAAGACTGCATCATGAAATTTATCTGTCGGATGCCAGAAGAGTAGCACCGGAGAAGTTGAAAACTGTAATCAGGCATCCGGTTAAAAGGATATAAATAAAGAATATATTATATGTTCTTTTTGATATGATTATATATATTTAATCCTTTGGCTTGACCATACTTCGAAACAATATCCGTGTATATAACTTGTTTGGCATTATTATCATTATGATGTTTTGTAACAAGTGAAGCAACATAAGATATTATATCGTTTTTAAAACCTGCCGTACTTAATATTTTTTGGATTTCACTGTTAAGTTGGGAATTAGTATTGGTTTTATTAGTATCAGTGTTAGTGATCGAATACTTGCTTATTATAGGCTTAACAATTTTGTATAAATCGAGATAGTCAGTATAGTTCTCTCTGAGTTCATTATGTACATTACTGGCAAATGTGTCGTTGCCGTAATGTGTCAGAACAATGGATGTTACTTTATTTGTAACCGATTGGGTATATCCTGCTTTACGGATTGCTTGTTGTACTTTGTTGTTCAATTGTGTTTTCATTTCCGGGTCAATCTTAACTTTATTGTTTTTAGCGGAAGTATCGGTTTTATCGCTTGCAATAACCGTCTCTGATGTATTTTTATTATTATCAGCAATATTTTCTTCAGCATTAATTGAATCTTTACGCTTTATGTTTAAAATATTATGAGTTTTCCAAAAGGAAATAATATTGTCATAATCAGTATCTTTGCTGATTATTATATACTCACATTTATTGTTATTATTTGTACCAATCAGGTAACCGAGATAGGAAACAAGGTGCATATCCAATGATTGATTACCGGCCGGGATTTCGTGCGAAGATAAATCGACGGAATTAAAGTCGTTTAGTTTTCCGATACTGATTTTGGACGCATTTTTTGTTGAAAAAATAAGTACATGGTCATGGCTCCCTAATTTTTCTGAACCGGTTAATCCATCTTCATTAACATTTTCATAATCAATTAAATAGTATGTTTCAACGAAAGCCATTGTTTAACCTCCTAAATGTATAAATTTGCTTGCAAGTTTATAAACATGCATGGTCTTTTTGGATGATAAGTCCCAGGTATTTAATTCATCTGCTACTAATTGCGGAAATTTTTTACTTATATCCCTAATGCAGTTTCCTGCGGATTTCCTGACATATTCACTCTCATCTTCTTTGTGGCTTGCTAATAATTCAATAGCAATCTGAGGATGTTCTCTAAAATATGGGCGGCTTGTCCATACGCGTAAGCCTTCGGAGGCTGCCCGGCGAACATTAGCAATATCGTCAGCAAACCACGCTCTTATTGTCGGTAATGCGTTTTCGTAACCGATTTTAGCACAATAGTTATCAAATGACATAGCCAGAGACTCCTGTACTTTCCAGCTTTCATGCCGACTTACCGTATCGTGTAGGAAATCAAGGCAATCAGGATATTCATCAGCAATGTATCCTGCAAGAAATACGCCGACTTCCTGAATTTGGAAATTGTTTGACTGCCATAAAACAGGGTACATCTCATAACATTCTTTTGCAGTATGTTCTTTGTAGTATTTTTTTGATTCCGTTTTTACTATTTTTAAGCTATCTTTATCAGGTATGAGATCTTCCAGGTAACGTACATAATCATTCATTTTTATCTCTCCGAATCTGCTTTATTGAAAGTAGGTAGTTATATAAGTACTAATTTTTATCATGATAATAGTATAACATACAGTCTGCAAATTGACTTCTATATTTTACATAGAAAAGATTGAGTTTTTGTGATAATATATAAGTTAGCATAGGGGCAGGTAATACTGTCCCTATACATTTCTGATTAGAGAGGTGCAATATGAGTTATATTGAAGTAAATTATCCGACTGATAAGAAAGAATTTTATGAAATGTTAAAAGAACAGTTGCAATTGTATATTGGGGAAGAAACGAATCAAACAGCAATACTTGCCAATGTCTCTTCGGTAATTGCGCAGGCATTTCCGGAGGCTAACTGGGTAGGATTTTATCTGGTTGACGGTGAAGAATTGGTGCTGGGTCCGTTTCAGGGGAAACCGGCGGTTAGCAGGATAGGTTATGGATGCGGAGTATGTGGGACTGCATTGAAAGAAAAACATTCTCAGGTGGTGGAAGAGGTTTCCTGTTTTCCGGGTCACATTGCCTGCGACTGCAATACCCATGCGGAGATTGTGATTCCGCTATTAGACAAGGAGAATGGAAATATTTGGGGTGTTCTTGATATGGACAGTGTGATTCCGGGATATTTTACGGAAGAGGATAGGATTGGATTGGAGCAGGCGGTTGAGTTACTTTAGGGGAATTATTATATTACCCCACAATATTCTGTATCCAAACCCCTTTCTTCACCAGTACAAACCCAATCACACATTTGATCATATCCCCAAACTGCACCATCGTATAAATCACAAGAACCGGCAGTGCGGTAAATCGGCTTAAAGTAAACGCAATAGTGACATTTACACACCAGATAAACACGCTGTCAAACAGAAAAGTAATGACAGTCTTGCCGCCCGAACGAAGTGTAAAATACGCTGCATTTAAGAACGCATTCTGCGGCATAAATATAGCGGTTATAATTATAAAATGCTTAGCTAGCTGTCTGGCTTCATCATTGGTATTATAAAGCAGAGGAAAATAAGGCGACAAAAGCAGCATAATAACCGCAAGGCCGCTGCAGAGAGCTACTGAAAACGCAATCAGTTTATTTGCGGTATCCTTTGCCTCTTCCATTTTTCCGGCTCCCAGAAGCTGCCCTACTATAATTGCCACCGCGCTGCCCAGTGATACAAACGAAATACTGAACAAATTATTGATGGTATTGGAAATATTGAGTCCGGCCACAACATTCAGGCCGCGCACGGAATAGCATTGTGATAGCATCGCCATACCTGATGCCCACAAGGTCTCATTTATTAATAAAGGAGTTCCTTTTATCACTATCTTTTTAGTGAGATACATAGGTATTTTCAAAGTGCTGTACAATTTGTCCACAAAAGGATTCTGCTCTTTGTGGTTATGTGACCAGATGACAATAATTAAGACTTCGACATATCGTGAAAGTGCAGTCGCAATAGCGGCACCCCGTACCCCAAGTACCGGAAATCCGAATTTTCCGTATATAAGTAAATAATTAAATAGCAGGTTGACTAAGACTGATATTATACCTGCCTTCATCGGAAGCACGGTTTCCCGGCATTCGCGTAAGGTACTTGAATAAACCTGCGCCAGCATAAATGCCGGAAGGCCCGTAAGCATGATCAGCATATACTGTCTGCCATACATAAGTGTTGAAATAGCTTGTGCGCTTTGAGGGTCTCCCTCCAGATACATTCTGATCAAAGACGATCCGGATATAATAAAAAGAGCAATAGTAGCGACTGTAATTATTAATGACAGCCATAACTTAAAGCGGAAAGTATTGCGTATGCCTTCCGTATCTTTTTGCCCATAATACTGTGCCGTAAAAATTCCTGCACCGGATACGCCTCCGAATATGCAGAGGTTGTATACAAAAATCAGTTGATTAACAATAGCGGCCCCGGACATTTGTTCCGTGCCGATGCGCCCTATCATAATATTATCAAGAAGCCCTACGAAATTTGTTATTCCGTTCTGGAGCATAATCGGTATTGCTACAGCAAGCACCATATTATAAAACTGTTTATCACCAATAAATTTACTTTTTTTCATAACATCGTTCACGTTTCCCTATGTACTGTTTATTCTGCATTCTATCCTCTTTTGTAGTTTATGTCAATGCTCTCATAAACTGCGAAATCCGCATTACAAAATATGGAAAAAATAATTGACCGTCACTTAAATAGTATGGTATTGTTATTCTTAGGAGAATCGTTAATTTATGAGGAAAATGAGGAGGGTAATTATGACATACGAAGAAATGTTTAATGAGATTAAAGGTAAATTTATGGGAGCTGATGTTAGTGATATTCATGAGCATCTGGCTTTTCAGTTTAATATCGAGGATGCGGAAGCCGGCGGTATTTTTTACGTTGAGGTAAAAGATGGTGAGCTCCATGTTGAGCCATATGAATACTATGACAGAGATGCGATTTTTATCTGCGCACCCGATGTGCTTATGAAAATTGCGGATGGAGAAAAAGATCCGATTGCGGCTTTTACGGAACAGAAACTCAGAGTTGAGGGAAATATTGATAAAGCGCTTCGTTTAAAAGAAATCATCGAATCAAAACGGGGAGCAATGAAAGAAAAAAGCGTTGCAAAAAAAGCAGCGGACAAGGTGGTAAAGAAAGTAGCTAAGACTGTGGTAAAAAAGGCTGCTGAGAAAGAAAGTAAAAAGAGTAAATAGAAAATGGGGGAAATACCAATGAAGGCAAAGAAGGTATTCAAGAGACTTGCTGCGGCAGTAGGTATTGTAGCGGCAGCAGGAATAGGGGAAACGGTGTATTTTTATAACCGGACTATGAAACGTGGACATGCCGATACGGAGCGGACCACGAAAATGTCAGGCACTGACTGGGAACAGTATTTTCCGATTATGGAAGAAAGAAAAGAATATGTTATGGCGCAGGAACACAGTGATGTATATATTACGTCTTATGATGGATTGAAGCTACATGCAACATATTTTCCTGCTGTTAAAAAAGGCTCAAACAAACTTGTTATCTGTTTTCACGGGTATACCGGAGAAGGCCTCAGCAATCATATAGCAATAGCCGATTATTTTCTAAAACGTGGTTATGCCATGCTTTTGCCGGATGCCAGGGCGCATGGTGAAAGCGAGGGAGAGTACATAGGTTTTGGCTGTCTGGACAGGCAGGATGCCCTTGGCTGGATTGACTGGGCGGTAGAGGAATGCGGAGAGGATGTTAAGATAATGCTCTATGGAACATCCATGGGAGGCGCCACCGTACTTATGGCGAGCGGTTTAGAGCTGCCTGACAATGTAAAAGGTATTGTATCTGACTGCGGCTTTACTTCCCCCAAGGAGGTATTTACTCATGTGTTGAATGACATGTATCATCTGCCGGCATTTCCTGCAATACCGGGAGCGGATTTGATTAACAAAAGACTGGCAGGATATGGAATGGATGAGTGCAACGCCAAAATTGAAGTGCAAAATGCAAAGGTTCCTATACTTTTTATACACGGTTCAGCGGATAATTTTGTACCCTGCAGTATGTGTCAGGAACTCTATGACAACTGCGCTTCACCCAAACATATACTTATAGTCGAGGGGGCAGCGCACGCGGAAAGTTACTATAAGGACATGGAAGCATACGAAAAAGCATTGACAGAATTTGCAGAAGAAATAATGTGAAAGGAAGAAATGCAATATGAAAACAAGAAACGGCTATAAGACCTATCCATTGACAGTGGGACAGAGCTTTCATAACTACTATATGGCGTTCTCTCCGGGAAAAGAAATACTTAACGTAGGGACCACTCTGACAATCGAGTTTGAACTGGATATTGATGAACTTCGCAAGGCCATCTATAAGGCATATGAGCGTTGTGAATCCATGCGTGCAAGACTTGCGTATGATAAGAAAGAGGACAAATGGTATCAGTACATTGTTGAAAAGGAAGAACGCGAGATTGAATTCGTTGATTTCACAGGGAAGTCCATGGAGGAGGCAGATGCCGTTATGACCTTATGGACCAGACGACCTTTTGACAAAGAAGATGAGCCGATGAACAGGATTACCATCATTAAACTGCCTGATGGTTATGAGGGAATGTTTATTGTGGGCGACCACAGATTTCTTGATGCACAGTCCCTTATTGCTTTTATGAAAGATGTAATAGAACTGTATTGTAATGCCAAGTTTGAAGGCATTCCATATCCGGCTGAAATGCGCTCCTATATTGAGCAGCTTGAGAAAGATCTGGCATATGAAGACGGCGGCAAAGCACAGGCAAGAGACAGGGAGTATTTCCACAAGCTTATTGAGGAGTCGGAGCCTATATATAACGGTATAAACGGTCCTGAGAGACTGGAGCAAATGAGGGCTTTAACAGGTAATCCCAATTTGAGGGCAGCTCCTACGGCTACGGCTCATTTTGAGGCGGCCATAGATATCTTCCATCTTGAAGAAGAGTCTACGATGAGACTTATGGAATTTTGCGAAGAACATCATGTTTCATTGCAGTGTCTGTTATTGATGGGAATACGTACTTATTTGCAGAAGTTCAACAATAACGATGATGTGTCTATTATGGTTGCTTATGCCCGCAGGGCTACACTTCTTGAGAAAAAATCGGGTGGTACGCGTATACACAGCTTCCCGTTCAGAACAATTATTCCTAGGGATAAGACTTTTCTGGAGGGTATCTTTGAAATCAGGGACAGACAGAATGAAGTATTTCGTTATGTAAACTTCAATCCGGTAGAGTATCTTGATTATAGAGGACAATATTATAAATGCCCGCCCGGTATGGGATATGAGACAGTATCACTCACATATCAGCCTGCTTCACTTAGAAATAAAGGACTGACAGATTTAGGTGATATTCAATATAAGACCAAGAGATACGGCAACGGTTACTACTCGGATGGAATGTATCTTACAGTTATGCATAGACCCGAGGACAACGGACTGGATTTCAGTTTTGAACACCAGATAATGATGTATAGCAGAAAGCAGCTCGAATATTTCTATTATTACATTTGCAAGATTATGTTCGCGGGAATAGAAAACCCGGATTTAACAATCGAAGAAATTATTAGGTCAGTATAGTTTGAGGTTGATATTAGTTTTTGTTAAAGAAAGGATGGAAAATATGTACGAAAAACTGGTAGATATTATAGTTAATTACGTAGAGGTAAAAAAGGAAGATATAAAGCCTGAATCGCGTTTTATGGAAGACTTGGGTTTCACATCTTTTGACTTTATGAGTATGCTTGGTGAAATCGAAGATGCACTTGATGTTGAAATCGATCAGGAGCAGGCTGCTGATATCCGCACTGTACAGGAGGCGGCAGACTATCTTTCCAAGCTTGTGTAGTTATAAGGATTGTCAGACAAAGTTATTTTAATGATACCTAAATATTGGATGTAGATTGTATATAGTAGCGTGGTATAGCACGCAGATAGGAGTAAGCATGGTTGAATTACGCAGTACAATACATGAATTACTTGAAAAGGCGGCAGAATCTTATGGTACGCAGGATGCTTTCAGATACAAGGTAAAAGTTGCGGATGAAAGCGGTAAAAAAGAGACTAAAATAGAGTCAAAGACTTACAAACAGCTTAAAGAAGACACTGAGCATTTTAAGGCAACGCTTGAAGAACTGGGAGAACAGGGGAAACATATCGCAATTATAGGTGCTACATCTTATTCATGGGTTGTAGCATACTATGGTATTGTAAACGGTGGCAGCGTAGCAGTGCCGTTGGATGCCAATCTCCCCGCGGAGGATTTGTGCGAGCTGCTTGACAGGGCGGATGTTACTACTCTTGTGTATGATGAGCTAAAGGCGGATGTGGCAGTTATGGCTGCGGAAAAATGCCCTAAGCTGAAAAATGTAATAGCCATGGAAGAAGAAAGCAAGGTTTCAAATGCCTTATATATGTGGGAATTGATTGAAAAATCTACTCCCGCAGGCGGGTATACACCTGCTCCGGAAGATTTAGCTACCATAATGTTTACATCAGGTACAACAGGAAAGAGTAAGGGTGTAATGCTTACACACAGGAACCTTGCAGAGAATGCGACTGCACTTGATATGGGGTATGAACCGGGAATGGTTGTAATGAGTGTACTTCCCGTACATCATGCATATTGTCTTAGCATGGATATACTAAAGGGAGCCTCCATAGGAGCAATTATCTGTATTAATGACTCACTGTTAAGGGTTGCCAAGAATATCAAACTTTTTGAACCCAATATGATCCTGATGGTTCCGCTTATGGTGGAAACACTTGCGAAAAAGCTGGAAGAAGCAGCACTTGTACCGGCTCCAATCATTAAAGCCAAGGTATTTGGAAAGCAGTTCCATACAATCTGCAGTGGAGGCGCCTACTTAAACCCTGCGTATATTGATATGTTTAAAAAATATGGAATCACTATTTTACAGGGTTACGGTATGACTGAAAACGCACCTGTTATAAGTACAAACACCAATGATGCTTTTAAGGCCGGATCAATAGGTAAATGTATGCCCAACTGTGAAGTAAAGATTGTAGATGAAGAGTTGTGGGTAAAAGGCAGTAGTGTTATGCAGGGTTATTATAATATGCCGGAGGAGACTGCTGAAACTCTTGAAGACGGCTGGTTAAAGACCGGTGACCTCGGATATATAGACGAGGAAGGTTTCCTTTTCCTCACCGGACGTAAGAAGAATCTTATCATAACTCCAAACGGAGAAAACGTATCTCCGGAGGAGATTGAAAATAAACTTGGTGAAAATCGCATTATTCAGGAAGTTCTTGTACGTGACAGTGAAGGTGTAATCGAGGCCGAGATTTTCCCCGATCTTGAATATGTTAAAAAGAAAAAAATCAAGGATGTGCAGGCGCAGCTTCAGGATATCATAGATGAATATAACAAGACGGCACCGCTTTATAAGCGTATATTTAAGTTGAAAGTGCGTGATGTGGAATTTGAAAAGAATACCACAAAGAAGATAAAGAGGTTTTAATAGTACAGTTATATTTAGACGGTCTGGGGAAAGAAATAATATGGATAAAACAATATATGTGTCCAAAAATAAAAATGATTCAAATGTTTTTTCGTCTATAAATGATGCCGTTAACAGTATACCTAAAGATAATCAGACTCCGGTTACGATTGTAATTGCACCGGGAATCTACCGGGAAAAAGTTACAATTGACAGGCCCTTTCTAAGTATTGAAGGCAGTGGAGAGAGCAATAAGGATACCGTTATTACATACGATGATTATGCCAATTTTATAATGGAAGACGGAATGAAGCGTGGAACTTTCCGCTCCTATACTGCATTTATTGATGCGCATGACGTTACATTGAAGAACCTTACTATAGAAAATGCTTCGGGAGATTCTGTTACGCATGGACAGGCAATTGCCCTGTATGCAGATGGCGACAGGCTTGTCATTGATTCCTGTAATATTATCGGGCATCAGGACACACTTTTTACAGGACCTCTTCCGCCTAAGGAAGCCGTAAAAGACGGATTCATCGGACCTAAGCAGTTTGCACCCAGAATTCATGGCAGGCAGTATTATAAAGATTGCTATATCTGCGGGGATGTTGATTTTATCTTTGGAGGGGCAACAGCCTATTTTGAAAATTGCACAATTGAGTCTTTGCGACGTTTTTCTGAAGATGATCGGATACAAGGTTATGTTACAGCGGCGTCAACACCTGAAGAAGAGGAATATGGTTATGTGTTTTCAGAGTGCAGGATAATTTCAGGGGAATGCCCGCAGGGAAGTGTTTATCTTGGACGGCCTTGGAGAAATTATGCAAAAACGATATTTATCAATTGTGATTTAGGTGCTCATATCCGACCTGAATTGTTTCACGACTGGAATAAAGAGGATGCAAGAGAAACTATTTTTTATGGAATTTACAGAGATGATGTAAATGAAGATTTTTCAAAGCGTGCTGATTTTGTCAGGAAGCTGGATAAGGAGCAGGTACTTGCTTTTTCCAAAGAGAAAGTATTGGCAGGAAAGGATGGCTGGCAGTGCAGAATGTCAGAAGATAAAAATGGTTAACATAACTAAAGATAATTTCAATCTTACACAAATCTGTGAATCCGGTCAGTGTTTCCGGATGCTGAAAGAAAATGACAATCTGTACAGCGTGATTGCGGGAAATCGCTATCTGGAAGTAGAGCAGCAGGGGAACCAATGCATTTTTTACTGTGATGAGTCGGAATTTGAAGGGTTCTGGAAAAAATACTTTGATTTGGATAGCGATTATGCCGCTTACATAGGAACTATTGATTCTGAGGATACATATTTGCTTGATGCGGCCGCATTCGGCTCCGGTATCCGTATCCTGAATCAGGATTTGTGGGAGATGATAGTCACCTTCCTTATTTCCCAGCAGAATAATATAACGAGAATCAGACGCTGCATCAATAATATCTGCGAGCGTTACGGTGAAAAACAAACCACTGCACAGGGGAAAGTTTTTTATACTTTTCCCGAAGCGGAAGCTCTGGCTGACCTGGAAGAAGATGCGCTTATGGAATGTAATCTTGGATATCGCAGCAAGTATGTGGTGCGCACTGCCGGAAGCATAGTTTCCGGGGATGTGAGTCTGGATGCCCTGCATAGTATGCCATATCCCCGGGCCAGGGAAGAATTACTTAAACTCTATGGTGTAGGAGGTAAAGTTGCAGACTGTATCTGTCTGTTCGCCCTGCATCATCTTGAAGCATTTCCTGTTGATACTCATATCAATCAGGCCCTTACCAAGCATTATCAGACAGGATTCCCCAATGATAGATACAAAGGATATCAAGGGATAATGCAGCAGTATATATTTTATTATGAGTTATTTAATAAGAAAAATTAGCAAACGAAATAATAGAGAAAAATTTACTGATATTAATACACAAAGAGAGGAACAGGCCGCCCGGCTTTATCAAAAGAATATATGGACAAATTCGATATACTAGGGAAATACTTTGGCTATACCTCCTTTCGGGAAGGTCAGGAAATCCTGATAGACAATATTTTAAGCAATCAGGATGTGCTGGGAATTATGCCTACCGGAGCAGGCAAGTCACTTTGTTATCAGGTTCCGGCGCTTCTTATGCCGGGTATTACATTAGTCATTTCACCGCTGATATCTTTGATGAAAGATCAGGTGCAGGCATTAAATCAAGCAGGTATTCATGCTGCTTATATCAACAGTTCCTTAAGTGAATCCCAGATTTCCAAAGCATTAAAGCTGGCAGCTGCCGGACAGTATAAAATTATTTATGTGGCACCGGAACGTCTTGAGACCTATGAGTTTATGAACTTTGTTAGGCAGGTGGAGATTTCAATGGTTACTGTGGACGAAGCACATTGCATATCGCAATGGGGACAGGATTTCCGTCCAAGTTATCTCAAAATTGTTCAATTCATTAAGCAGCTAAGTAAGAGACCCGTTATTACCGCATTTACCGCAACGGCTACCGAAAATGTCAAGGAAGATATCATATGTGTTCTGGGGCTTAACGAGCCTTACATACTGGTCACAGGCTTTGACAGGAAAAATCTCTATTTTGCAGTTGAAACTCCTAAGAAAAAAGACGCATATGTAATGAATTATATAAATAAACATAGCACAGAGAGCGGAATTATTTATTGTGCCACAAGGAAGAACGTGGACACTCTTTATGACAAACTCTGCTCGGAAAATGTCCCGGTAACAAAGTATCATGCAGGACTGACAGCCGAAGAACGAAGGCAGAATCAGGAGGATTTTATCTATGACAGAACTCCGGTGATGATTGCCACGAATGCATTCGGTATGGGTATAGATAAATCCAATGTCAGATATGTGATCCATTACAATATGCCGCAGAGCATGGAAAATTATTATCAGGAGGCCGGGCGTGCCGGACGCGACGGTGAACGCGCGGAATGTATTTTATTATATTCCTCACAAGATGTTGTAATTAATCGCTTTTTGTTGGATAATAAAGAACAGAGGACCGAATATACACCGGAGGAAATGGATGCCATACGGGAGAGGGATGAGGACCGGTTGAGGTCCATGACTTATTACTGTATGACAACGAACTGCCTCAGGGAATATATTCTGAAATATTTTGGTGAAAAAGGAAATTCATACTGTGAAAACTGTCTTAACTGTCTTATGGAATTTGAAGAGGTGGACGTTACGGAGGCAGCTTTAAAAATCATAGCCTGCATATTGGAGGTAAGACAGAGATACGGTATAAATGTTATTGCAGGAATACTTGCGGGGGACAACCGTGCCAAGCTTCGTGAATACGGAGTATTTGAATATAGCTCTTATGGCAGCTTAAAAGATATGAATGAAGTGGATATTAAGCAGATCATAAACATTATGCTGGTCCAGGAGTTTCTCATACAGACAAATGATAAGTATGCGCTTTTAAAAGTAACGAGGAAAGCGGATGAAATAACGCGAGGTGACACGCGTGTCATTTTCAAAAAATCCAAGAAAGCGCCTGACGTGGAAAAAGAGACAACCAAATCCAAGAAAGCTTCGGCCAGAGCGCGTCGCTCGGATACGTTAAATTCAAGGGGCTTAGAGCTGTTTGAGCAGCTTAGGGAACTTCGTACATCTATAGCCAGAGAGGAAGGTATGCCGCCATATATCATATTTTCCGATAAGACACTGGTGGATATGTGTGTCAAATCTCCTTTGGACAAGGAAGAAATGCTTAAGGTAAGCGGTGTCGGGGAAAACAAGTTCGAAAGATATGGGGAACGATTCCTTAATGTGATATTGGAATACACCGGCGGAGTACGTGAAAAGTTTTATTTTGGTGAGCTATAAGCTGTAAAGCTTTTAATGCATAAATTTATATAAATATGGGGGTATATTATGAGCAGACTGGAAATCATTTCGCCCAACAGAACCAGAATAGTCATGGAAGGACTATATAAGGATTTGGAGCGAAGAATTGAATCAAGTCCTCCGGGCTTATGTCCGGTGGATATGTCAAGGGCATTTTTGGAATTGTGCCATGCACAGACCTGCGGAAAATGTGTGCCATGCCGCATAGGTCTGGGTCAGCTGGGACATTTTATCGAGGATGTTCTGGACGGAAATGCAACTATGGAAACACTTGATGTCATGGAAGAGACTGCCCTTTCAATTATGGAGTCGGCAGACTGTGCCATAGGTTATGAAGCCGCACATATGGTGTACAAAGGACTTATAGGCTATCGTGATGATTATGAGGAACACATCAGAAACGGCCGTTGTACCTGTACATATAGTAATCCAGTACCATGTATGTCTATGTGCCCTGCACAGGTGGATATTCCGGGCTATGTAGCGCTTGTAAGAGAAGGCAGGTATGCGGATGCAATCCGTCTTATCAGGAAAGACAATCCGTTCCCGACTACCTGCGGCTTTATCTGTGAGCATCCGTGTGAAGCAAGATGTAGAAGAAATATGATGGATGATGCCGTTAATATAAGGGGACTCAAAAGGGTGGCTGCTGATTTTGCGGGAGAAGTAGATCCGCCTGAGTGTGCACCGTCTACCGGGAAGAAGATCGCGGTGCTCGGAGGCGGACCGGGTGGACTTAGTGCAGCATATTATCTTCAGCTGATGGGACACCAGACTACCGTATTTGAGATGCTTCCTGAGCTTGGCGGAATGCTTAGATATGGTATTCCCAATTACCGTCTGCCTAAGAACAGACTGGATGATGATATCAAAAACATCTTAAAGACCGGAGTTGAAGTAAAGCATGGTCTCAAGATAGGTCAGGATATTGATATTAAGACATTGAGAGAAGAGTATGATGCAGTACTTATTACTATAGGTGCAAGTACTGACAAGAAGCTTGGGCTTGAGGGAGAGGATGCGGATGGTATCTTATCGGCAGTGCAATTCCTCAGGAATGTGGGTAAAAATGAAATCATGGACTTATCAGGCAAAGAAGTTGCGGTAATCGGCGGCGGTAATGTTTCTATGGATGCCGTACGTACAGCTAAACGTCTTGGAGCCAAAAAAGTAAGTATTGTATATCGTAGAAGAGTTGACGATATGACGGCTCTCCCGGCTGAGATTGAAGGAGCCGTTGCCGAGGGTATTGAAGTTCAGACTTTAAAAGCACCGGCATCAATAGATGTAGACGAGAATAACCACGTAAAAGGAATCTATGTGACGCCACAGATGATAAGCGAAATCCGTGACGGACGCGCAAGCGTTAAACCTACAGGAGAAGAAAATATATACATACCCTGTGATGTGCTGGTTGTGGCTATCGGACAGGATATAGAGACTCGTCATTTTGAAGAATCCGGAGTTCAGGTATCGAGAGGAAAGATTGTTGCATCAAGTACAGGCGCAATTGCCAATATGCCCGGTGTATTTGCGGGAGGTGACTGCGCAAGCGGTCCCGCTTCCGTAATAAAAGCAATTGCTGCGGCTAAGGTTGTAGCTGCAAACATAGATGAATATCTGGGATATCGTCATGAAATATCCTGTGATGTTGAAATCCCTGAGGCCCATTTGGACGATCCGATTCCGTGCGGAAGGGTGAACCTTACCGAGCGTGAAGCCTGCGTAAGAGTATGCGATTTTGAGGGCGTTGAAAACTGCATGACTGAAAAAGAAGCAAAGCAGGAGGCCGGAAGGTGTCTGCGCTGCGACCATTTCGGATTTGGAATATTTAAAGGAGGCAGAGAGACATTATGGTAAATATTACGATTGATAATAAAAAGATTTCCGTACCGGAAAATACTACTATTATGGAGGCTGCCGCACAAAACGGGATTCCGATACCAAAACTATGTTATTTAAAAGATATTAACGAAATAGCAGCCTGTCGTGTTTGTGTAGTTGAATTAGAGGGAAAAGAAAAACTGATCACATCCTGTAATAATGTTGCTAAAGATGGAATGGTTATTTATACCAATAGCCCTAAGGTGCGCAAGCATAGAAGGACAACTGTTGAACTTCTGCTTTCCCAGCATGACGGTAATTGTGTATGCTGTTCCAGAAGCGGAAACTGCAGCCTTCAGAGTGTTGCAAATGATCTAAATATTATAGACATTCCCTTTAAGCAAGAGATTGAGCGCCAGCCGTGGAACAAGGATTTCCCGCTTATACGTGACTCGGCTAAATGTATCAAATGTATGCGCTGCGTACAGATATGTGATAAAGTACAGGGACTTAATATCTGGGATGTAGAGGGAACAGGCTCCCGCACTACAGTCAATGTTTCAGAACATAAGACCATTGAGGAATCAGCCTGCGCACTTTGCGGACAGTGTATTACCCATTGTCCGGTAGGTGCGCTTAGAGAGCGCAACGATACCGAAAAGGTATGGGATGCAATTGCTAACAAGGATAAGATAGTTGTGGCTCAGGTTGCGCCTGCGGTACGTGCAGCTTGGGGAGAAGAGCTTGGTCTTAAGCCGGAAGAGGCAACTATTGGAAAAATCTTGGATTCTCTGAAACGTATGGGTGTGGACTACGTATTTGATACAACATTTTCCGCTGACCTTACCATTATGGAGGAGGGTAATGAGTTCATCAAGCGTTTTACCGCAGGTGAGTTAAAGGAACGTCCAATGTTCACTTCCTGCTGTCCGGGCTGGGTAAGATTCATAAAATCCCAGTATCCGCATATGGTGAAACAGCTTTCAACGGCGAAGTCACCTCAGCAGATGTTTGGAGCCGTTATGAAGACCTATTTTGCTAAGAAGCTTGATGTGTCTCCCAAGCAGATTTATACGGTTTCGGTTATGCCTTGTGTTTCCAAGAAAGGCGAACGCGAAATGGAGTTGTTCTATGAAGAATATGCAGGTCATGATATTGATGCGGTTATCACAACCAGAGAACTTGTAAAAATGATCCGCTCGGCACATATCAGTCCCGAAACCCTTCAGGATATAGAGAGTGACCGTCCGATGCAGCAGGGTTCCGGCGCCGGAGTGATCTTTGGTGTGACCGGTGGCGTTATGGAAGCGGCACTGCGCTCGGCATATTATCTTGTGAAAAAAGAAAATCCGCCGGCAGATGCTTTTAAGGCAGTCAGAAGTCCTGCATTCGGAGCTAATGACGGCGTGGCAGAGGCAGACTTTTCAATCGATGATATTACGGTAAGAACTGCCGTAGTCAGCGGTCTTGGTAATACAAGAGCATTGCTTAATAAGATTGAACGCGGAGAAGTGCATTATGACTTCGTGGAAGTAATGGCCTGTCCCGGAGGCTGTGTAGGCGGCGGTGGTCAGCCTATACATGACGGAGCGGAGCTGGCATTCGAGCGGGGCAAAACCCTCTATTATCTGGATGAAAATGCCAATATCCGTTTTTCACACGAAAATCAGGATATAATAAATATGTATAACGAATTTTTCGAAGAACCGTTGTCGCATAAATCGCATATGTTGCTGCATACCGAACATACCGTCAAATAAGTTCCGGTATCGAAAGGAAACAATATATGGATGATATAATATTACGGGCAGTTATAGCAGCATTGTTTATAATAGTAATTGCCTTGATTGCATTTATGCTTTATGTTAGGATTTACCGTATGGCGCGGATCTATAACTGGAACGGGAAAAGATATTGCTATCTGGGGAATGCGGCGCTTTACAGAGATGGTAAAGATTTTGTGCTCAGGCTTGGGGCGCGTATGGTGGATCTATCACACACTACGCTTTACAGAATATGCCCAAGCCGGGCTTTCTGTATGAAAAACCGTTATCGTGATATGTTTGTTTATGCGGATGGCGACAGACGGCATGTGGTTGTGGATATAGAGCCTATGAAGACGGAGATTCCTTATTAGAGAAAGTTGATATACTTTTATAAAGAAATATGCGGTATATTTTATGGGAGACAATCCTATGATTACTATTAGCCTTTGTATGATTGTAAAAAATGAAGAAAAACTGCTTGCAAGATGCCTTGACAGTGTTGCGGACCTGATGGATGAAATTATAATAGTGGATACGGGTTCCACCGATAAAACAAAGGAAATTGCCGCGCGATATACGGATAAAATCTATGATTTTGAATGGATAAACGATTTTGCCGCGGCAAGGAACTTTGCTTTTAGCAAGGCAGGAATGGAGTATATCTACTCAGCCGATGCGGATGAGGTACTTGACGAAGAGAACAGGAAAGCTTTCCTTGAGCTTAAGAAAACATTGCTTCCGGAGATTGACATTGTTCAGATGTATTATGGCAATCAGTTGAGTTTCGGAACAATTTACAATTTTGATAAGGAGCTGCGCCCCAAGCTTTATAAAAGACTTAGGACTTTTACATGGGCGGAGCCTATTCATGAGCAGGTAATAATGGAACCGGTAATTTATGACAGTGATGTCATAATTACACATATGCCGGAAAACAATCATAAGGACAGGGATTTGGCGGCTTTTGCAAGAATGACGTCTTCCGGAGAACCGATTTCAAAGAGGCTGCACAATATTTATGCCAAGGAGCTTTTTGTGTCGGGAGAAGATAAGGATTTTCTTAATGCGGCCGAGTTTTTTGAGACCTCCTGTCAGGATACTGGAAGAAGTATGGATGAAATCAAAGAGGCAGCCTGCGTTGCGGCAAGGGCGGCAAGGCTAAAGGGCGATTTGGCTAAATTTTTAAAGTATGCGCTCAAAGTTGTGGCCTGTGACGGCTGTGCCGAAATCTGCTGTGAGCTTGGACAGTATTTTTTGGAGCGGAAGGATTTTGACGAGGCGGCAGTCTGGTTTTATAATGCGGCGTATGAAACAGAGTGTATACTTAATATACATAGCAGCGGAGATATTCCGCTGTATGGACTTGCAGAGTGTTACAGGTCTATGGGGAATAATGAAAAGGCTGACGAATATACGAAACTTGCGGATGAATGGAAGCCTGAATAAAGCATTGAGTTGAATAAGAAAGGAACAGTAAGCGCTGTTTATGGACAGATAGATGAACTGGGAAGATAATGTCAGAAAAGTAGTGCCCTATGTGGCAGGGGAACAGCCGCAGAAGAAAGGAATAATCAAGTTAAATACCAATGAATGTCCGTATCCGCCCTCACCGCTTGTTGAAAGCAGGATAAAGGAGTTGGAATATAAGAATTTGCGCCTGTATCCGGAATTTCCGGAGAAGTCCAAACTATATGACACTATTGTCAGTTATCATGGGGTGGGCAAAAATCAGATTTTTATTGGTGTAGGCTCAGATGATGTGTTGTCTATGGCCTTCCTTACTTTTTTCAATTCCGATAAGCCTGTACTTTTTCCGGATATAACATATTCTTTTTATGATGTATGGGCGGAAGTTTATGGTATACCCTACGAAACGAAACCATTGGATGATGATTTTTGCATACGGAAAGAGGACTACATGGGAGCTAATGGAGGCGTGATTTTTCCCAATCCTAATGCGCCTACCGGAGTGCTGATGGGCATAGATGAGGTTGAGGAAATTATCAGAGCCAATCAGGATGTGGTTGTCATTGTTGATGAAGCCTATATTGATTTTGGAGGAACAAGCGCACTTCCGCTTATTACAAAATATGAAAATTTGCTGATAGTCCGCACTTTTTCCAAATCCAGGGCTATGGCGGGCGCCAGAATCGGCTATGCTGTCGGTAACGAGAAATTGATAGGATACTTAAATGATATAAAATATTCTGTCAATTCATACACAATGAATCATATGGCGCTAGAACTTGGCGCCGCATCTATGGAAGATGAAGCTTATTTTAAAGAAATCTGTGGCAGGATAATTGCGACCAGAGAACGTACCGAAAAAGAACTGGCAGCGCTTGGCTTTATCTTTCCTAAATCTTACGGTAATTTTATCTTTGCTTCGCATAGCAGCGTAAGGGCAAATGAGATTTTTGAGGAACTCAAGAATTATGACATATATGTCAGATTTTGGAACAAGGCAAGGATTGACAATTACTTACGAATTACCATAGGAACTGATGAGCAGATGGATGCCTTGTTTGAAGCGCTTAAGAAAATCATAAGCTCAAAGATTTAATATATAATATTGGTATTAAGATATTTCTTATAAAGATATTAGTCATTAATATATTAATTAATAATATAGGTATTAAGTTATTAAAATATAAATATTAACATAAAAATGTTAATATAAAGTTATAAGCGTTAAATCATAAAAACGGTAGTATAAATTTATCAGCATATAATTTGATTTAAGAGGAGAAAGTTCATTTATGGAAAGCTTGGCGGTTTGGTTTGCTAATACATTGGGGAAGTATGTTTCAAGTAAAGTTGTTATATTTATTATTTCCATGATTCCGATTCTGGAATTGCGCGGTGGTCTGATTGTAGCAAAACTTTTGAATGTATCGATTTTAACCGCTATTCCAATCTGTATCATTGGAAATATTATTCCGATTCCGTTTATCCTGCTTTTTATTAAGCAGATATTTAAGTGGTTGAAGAATATCAGTTTCTGTAAAAAAATAATTGAAAAGCTGGAAGCACGCGCTATGGGCAAAAGTGATTCGATTAAAAGATATGAGTTCTGGGGGCTTGTATTGTTTGTCGGAATTCCGCTTCCGGGAACGGGAGCCTGGACAGGTTCTTTGATAGCAGCGCTTCTGGATATTGATTTTAAAAAGGCGATTCTGGCTGAACTTCTCGGGATAGCTATAGCGACGGTTATTATGTCAATATTTTCATATGGACTGTTGGGAGTCTTGCTTTCTTAAAATTGACTTAGGAAATCGGAGTTTTAAAATTATTAAGTGAAATACTTATGTGGAAATATTTATGAGAAATAAGAAAAAAATCTCTGCCATATTAATTATAGTTCTGTTTATTGCCGTGGGGGCTGTTATCATTGCGGTGAAGGTGTCGGTCCGGAATAATAAGTCCACAAACCCAAACCTTGCGCTTATGAGGGGCGTCAAGGCAGTCGTTGACAGTGTGGAGACAGATGAATTATCGGCAGATAAAGCAATAGACGGAGATGACAAGACATTGTCATCCCGTTGGTCGAGTGAGAATAACTGGGAGAATGCGTCTCATTATATAGAACTGGAATTTCCGGAAGAAATTTCAGTTTCTTTTGTTGTACTTAAATGGGAGAGAAGGAATGTAACTTCCTATCAACTGGAAGGTTCACTTGACGGAAAAGAATGGAATGTACTGGAGATGTTTGATCATGCACCGGAGTTAAAACGGCAGGAAATAGTTTTGGCGGAAGCGGAAACGGTTAAGTTTTTACGACTCTCAACTAATGCAGTTTCACAAAACGAAGAGGACTATTCAAATCTTTACCAGAACGTATCTTTATATGAATTTGAAGTGTATGCGGATAAACCGGCAGCTTATTATGTGGACGAGCCTGTTATTGAAGTGCGGGAGGATGGCAGTCGCATACTTAGGATGCCGGAGGCTCCGGAGGGCTATAAGATTACCTTTCTTGGAGCCGATTATGAGCAGATAATCGGTGCGGATGGTGAAGTATACGAGACCATACAGGATAAGAATGTAGTTGTAGGATATCTGGTAGAAAGTATGGATGATAAAGAAGGCAAACAGGAGACTTCTTTTACTGTGCATGTTCCGGCGGCTGAACATTCAGATGGTAGTATTGGGAAAACTGACAGGTCATTGGAAGCAAATAGTGATATGCAGGTAAATGAAATTCCTCAGATAATTCCGGCCATAGCGGAATGGAAAGGACTGGTGGGTGAATTTAAACCGGATATAGATTCCCGCCTGATTATAGAAAATGACTCGCTGATGCATACGGCAGAACTGTTTGCAAAGAGATATAGTGAGATTATGGAATATGATATTGAAGTGAGAGTAGGAACTGCAGACGACATGAAACCCGGGGACTTTTATTTGGCCTATGGCTCTGAAGGGTCAGCATCCGGGCTTGGGGAGGAAGGTTATATCTGCAATATAAATGACATATGTGTCATAAATGGACCTTATGAAAAAGGAATCTACTGGGGAACGGTAACAATACTTCAGATATTAAAAACAAAAGACGGAATACTGCCAAAAGGTATTATCCGTGACTATCCGAAGTATGAGGTGCGCGGATTTGGTATAGATGTGGCAAGAAAGCCGGTGTCCCTTTCTATGCTGTATCAGATTGTTGAAAATATGTCCTGGTATAAGATGAATGATTTATCTGTTCATTTAAATGATAATGTCATATTGAGTACAAGCGGACTGACGGATTCTTTTGATAATGCTCTTACAGCTTATGCTGCATTCAGAATTGACACGAGTGTCACAAATGCAAAGGGTGACAGGCTAACATCCGAAGATTATTCGTATACTGCAGAGGAATTTGCAAACTTTATTGCTGATGCGAAAACTTATGGAGTCCGCGTTGTACCGGAGATTGATACCCCTGCACACTCACTTGCCATCACCGGACTTTTTCCGGAGTATGCGCTGAAAGTGAGCAATGAGACGGCAGACCAGATTGACTTAAGTAAAAAGAAGGCAAGAGAACTTGTAAAGAATATATGGTACGAGGCCTTAAACGGAGTACAGGAATCCGGCCAGACGGTGGATTTTGACAGTGATAATGATGCAAATAATACAGCAGCTTTTGACGGAGCAGAGGTCGTTAATATAGGAATGGATGAGTACTATGGTGACGGTGAAACTTACCGTAGATATATGAATGAAATTATGGAGTTTGTCCTTAATGAAGGAAATAATGCAGGAGTTGAAACCGTACGCCTCTGGGGCAGTCTCGGCAATATGGACGGCAAGACTAAGCCTGATACGGATAATCTTCAAATGAACATATGGAGTGATATATGGGCAGACCCTGTTGAAATGTACGAAGAAGGCTATTCACTTATCAATATGCAGAACAATCATTTATATGTAATTGCAGGCGGAGGCTATGATTATCTGGATAATGAAGAGCTTTTTAACAACTGGGAAGCTAACAGGTTTTATGATAATTACAACCTGGAAATTGTTCCTGAATATTCACCTAAGATGCTGGGTGCTTCTTATATGATCTGGAATGATATGAGCGGCAGTCTGGATGTGGGTATAAGTGAAGTTGATTTGTTTGACCGTTTCTTTGAACCGCTTGGGGTTATCAGCGCAAAACTGTGGGGAGAAAATGAGACTGGTGCGGAGTCCTCCTATGGCGATTTAGATAAGCTTTGCGAGAGTATCGGTTGTGCACCGGGCAGTAATCCTTATGCACTTAAGGAATGGGAAGGAGACACTATAAGTCTGACAGAAGAGTTTGGTTTAGAATCTGTTATTTCTCTGGAAGGTGATGCATCTTATATAGAAACCGGATATATAGGCGGAAACGGCAACGGTTACGGTATCGGAGGAAAATATAGTATCACTTTTGACGTATACAAACAAAGACGGAATGTAGATACAATACAGAATTCAGACACAATACCTAATGAAGAACAAATCCTATTCGAAACCGACAGCGCCTATGCTCAGACTGCATTTAAAGCAGTTCAGCAAGAGAGTGGAAAAGTAGGCTTTTCCAGAGAGGGCAGGGACTATTCCTTTGATTATACGCTGCCGGAAGATGAATGGGTCACGCTGACGATACGCGGTTTGCAGAATCAGACCGCTCTATATGTAAACGGTCAACTTGTGGACACGCTCGGGAATGCAGAACCTTTTGACGAATATGCAACTTTTGTATTCCCTCTTGAGAGAATCGGCTCCCGCACAAACGCTTTTTGTGGTATGATAAAAAATATAGAAATCAAGGCTGAATAAGAGGGTATGATTGACAGATGGAAGCATATTCGGATTTTGCAAGAGTTTATGATACATTTATGGATGAAACGCCTTACGGGGATTGGTGTGATTTGATTGAGATGCTGTTGAAACAGCATTTTCCCGGTATAGATGAAATTCCGGAGGATGAGAATCTGCGGCAGGAGAAAAATTCCATACTGGATCTGGGCTGCGGAACCGGAACCCTGACAGAGCTGCTTGCAAAGAAGGGTTATAATATGATAGGTATAGACAATTCGCAGGAAATGCTGCAGATAGCGATGGAAAAGAAGGAAAAGTCAGGTCTGGATATTCTCTATCTGCTGCAGGATATGAGGGAATTTGAGCTCTATGGCACGGTCGGGGCGGTCATCAGTGTATGTGATTCTCTTAATTATCTGCTGAATGAAGAAGATATTTTAACAACATTTCGACTGGTTAATAATTACCTTTATCCGGGTGGACTGTTCATTTTTGATTTTAATACCGTCTATAAATATGAAGTGGTTATAGGCGATGCAACCATAGCGGAAAACCGTGACGATTGCAGTTTTATCTGGGAGAATTATTATCATGGCGATAAAGAAATTAATGAGTATGATTTAACTCTTTTTGTCAAAAATGATAATAGTGAAAACAGCGAAAAAGCTCTTTTTTATAAATATGAAGAAACTCATTACCAGAGAGGCTATCGCTTGGAGCAGATGAAAAGTCTTGTAGAGCAGGCAGGCATGGAATTTGTTGAAGCCTTCGATGTGGATACCCATAAAGAGGTTAATCCTGAGAGTGAAAGGATATATATGGTTGCGCGTGAGCAGAACAAAAGGAAAACTAACTAAAGAGGGATAAAGCAATGTCAGATTATTTAATAAGAGCAACGGCTGCAGATGCACAGATCAGGGCATTTGCGGTTAATTCAAGAGATATGGTGGAAACAGCAAGAAGCAGGCATAACCTAAGCCCGGTAGTTACAGCGGCTCTTGGAAGACTGATGACCGGAGCTGTAATGATGGGAAGCATGTTAAAAGGTGAAAAAGATATATTGACTCTACAAGTCAATGGAGACGGGCCGGTGGGCGGACTCACCGTAACCGCAGATTCTCATGGTAATGTTAAGGGATATGCAAATGCGCCTCAGGCGATGATGCCGCCCAATGCCATTGGCAAGCTGGATGTAGGCGGGGTAATTGGAAACGGATATTTGACCGTAATAAAAGATATGGGAATGAAAGAACCTTATTCCTCGCAAGTGGCATTACAAACCGGCGAGATTGGCGACGACCTGACCTATTATTTTGCGGCATCGGAGCAGATACCCTCCTGTGTTGCGCTTGGAATACTTATGGAGAAGAATAATACTGTGAAACAGGCGGGCGGTTTTATTGTTCAGTTAATGCCTTTTGCACAGGAAGAGATTATAACAAGGCTTGAGGAAAAAATAGCAGGTATCGATTCCGTAACAAATATGCTGGATGAAGGTAATACACCCGAGCAGATACTTGAGCTGCTGCTTGGCGATATGGGACTTGAAATAACAGAGAAGACTCCGGTGCAGTTTAAGTGTAACTGTACCAGGGAAAGAGTTAAAAAGGTGCTGGTAAGCCTGGGCAGAAAAGAGCTGGAAGATTTGATTGCTGAGGGTGAAGACGTTAAACTGCACTGTCATTTCTGTAACAAAGATTATGGATTTACGATTGAAGAGTTGAAGAAATTAGTTATGAATGGAGAATAAATATGAAGCATGGATTTGTAAAAGTTGCGGCGGTAACGCCTAAAATCAGGGTAGCTGATCCCGCATATAATGCACGCCAGATATGCGCCAGTATGCAGAGTGCTATGGAAAAAGGCGCCAAGGTCATAGTTTTTCCGGAGCTGTGTCTGACAGGTTATACCTGCGGGGATCTGTTTTTGCAGGAGTTGCTTCTGCGTGAGGCGAAAGAGCAGCTTAAGGTTGTAGCGGACGAAACCGAAGGCAGTGACGCTCTGGTTTTTGTAGGTCTGCCTTTGGAAAAAGACCATAAGCTCTACAATGTGGCGGCAGTGATTCAGGACGGCGCCATACTTGCGTTGATTCCCAAGCGATTTATTCCGTCATATGCGGAATTTTATGAGGCAAGGCATTTTGAAGCCGGAAATAAGATTGCCGAAACTTATGTATTGGATGAAAAGGAAATCCCCTTTGGAACTAATATTCTGCTTGAGGCAGATTCTATGAAAGAACTGGTGGTGGGTTGTGAAATATGTGAGGACTTGTGGGCTCCGGAAGCTCCGGCAATATCACATGCCCTTGCAGGTGCCAGTGTGCTTGTTAATCTTTCTGCCTCCAATGAGACCATTGGTAAAGACAATTATAGAGAGATGCTGGTTAAATCTTCCAGCGCCAGGCTGATTGCGGCTTATATTTATACTTCTGCCGGTGAAGGCGAGTCTACGCAGGATCTTGTTTTCGGCGGTCACAATATCATTGCTGAAAACGGTACTGTACTTGCGCAGGCCAAGCGTTTCATAGGAGAAACTATTTATGCGGATATTGACGTTCACCGCCTTGACCACGAAAGACGCAGGATGACAACATACAGGACAGAAGGGAAAGAGAATTATCTGGTAGTGCCTTTTCATCTGGAAGAAGAGGACACCGAGCTTGAAAGAAACTTTGCACCGCAGCCCTTTGTTCCTTCGGTAAAAGAAGAAAGGGATAAACGATGCGACGAAATTCTTTCCATACAATCATATGGTCTGAAAAAACGCTTTGAGCATACCGGCTCTAAATCTGCCGTAATCGGTATTTCCGGAGGATTGGATTCAACTTTGGCATTACTTGTAACGGTACGTGCCTTTGATATGCTTGGGATAGACCGGAAAAATATTATATCTGTTACTATGCCCTGCTTTGGTACGACAGACAGAACATATGACAATGCCTGCAGACTTACTAAAGAACTTGGAACCGGGCTTAGAGAGGTGGATATAAAAGAGTCGGTAAGTCAGCACTTTAACGATATTGATCAGGATATTAACAATCATGATGTAACCTATGAAAATGGCCAGGCAAGGGAGCGTACACAGGTACTCATGGATATAGCCAACAGTACCGGCGGCATGGTAATAGGAACAGGAGATATGTCGGAGCTTGCGCTTGGCTGGGCCACATATAATGGCGACCATATGTCTATGTATGGTGTAAACTGCGGAGTACCCAAAACACTTGTGCGTCATCTGGTGCGTTATTATGCCGATACCTGTGGTAATGAAAACTTGTCCGGAATTTTACTGGATATACTTGACACGCCTGTCAGTCCTGAACTTCTTCCTCCGGTGGACGGTGTGATTTCACAAAAAACAGAGGATTTGGTCGGTCCTTATGAACTGCACGACTTTTTCCTATATTACATGTTAAGATGCGGCTTTGAACCGGCTAAGATTTATCGTATTGCCAAGCTGTCTTTTGCAGGTCAGTATACGGATGAAGTTATACTTAAGTGGTTAAAAACCTTTTACCATAGATTTTTTACCCAGCAGTTTAAACGTTCCTGTCTGCCTGACGGTCCTAAAGTCGGAAGCGTTGCGCTTTCTCCGAGGGGAGACTGGAGAATGCCATCCGATGCCTGCGGTGAGATGTGGTTGAGACAGTTGGAGGAACTTTAAAAAATTAATTATTAATAAAAAAACAAACAATATCCTCTATGAAATCAAAAAAGAAGATATTGTTTGTTTTATTTGTGACACATGTGTCATTATTTATTGTTTGTTTTCTGATTCCGTGTCTGTATTTGCATCCGTCTCGGCTTCTGTTTCCGTTTTTACAGCCTTATCCAGAGAAGAAGTAATCGCATTTAACAAAACCATTGAAGTATACTTGCTGTCATCGGAATAAGTAATGTTATCCAGACTCTGATTGGTTATTATCTGCTCGGCAAGTTCTTCAAACGAAGGCTGTATCAGAGGATACATCGTTGTAACGGCTTCATCCAGATTGACCAGCCGTATGGAATTGATGTTGTTCTCATCAACGGTAACTTCTATTTCCACTATGTTGTCGTTCAGAATCAGCGAAGTGGTGTAAACACCCGGAATATAGCTGTTTATAGTGGTCTGCGTCATTGTGGAAACAGTGTCTTTATCTTCACTTTCCGGCAGAAACATAATAATGAGCAGGATTATGAACAGGATGCCGAGTACGGCAAAAATTCCTGTATATATCAATTCTTTTACATGAAGCACAACAATTTTAGTTTTGGAACTCATAAAATATCCCCATAGAAAATCTTTTTAATAGTTTATGAGACCGGTTGGCAGATTATGACTTGCTTTTGTTGACAAAACTGTTTTCAAGGTGGTATTCTGTAACAGAACAAGGGCGTTCTTTTCTTTCGTTTTGCTATAAAAGGGGCAGGGCGTTAGATTTGGATGCTTTTTTTGTATAGAAAGGGATGAAAAAGATGAGAAAGAATTATACCAAAAAAGACATAATGAGGCTGGTGCAGGATGAAGATGTGGAATTTATACGTCTGCAGTTTACCGATATTTTTGGTAATCTGAAGAACATGGCAGTTACAGTGAGTCAGTTGGAAAAAGCGCTGGACAATAAGTGCATGTTTGACGGTTCTTCAATAGAGGGATTTGCAAGGATTGAGGAATCGGATATGTATCTTCATCCGGATTTCAGTACATTTGAGATTTTTCCATGGAGACCGCAGCAGGGGAAAGTGGCAAGACTCATATGTGATGTTTACAGATCTGACGGAGCTCCTTTTGAGGGCGACCCGCGTTATATACTTAAACGTGCGATTAAGGAAGCCGAAAATCTCGGATATGTTTTTGAGGTAGGGCCGGAATGTGAGTTCTTTTTGTTTAATACCGATGAAAATGCAATGCCGACGACAAATACACATGAGCAGGCGGGATATTTTGACTTAGGACCTGTGGACTTTGGTGAGAATGCAAGGCGCGATATGGTTCTGACACTGGAGGAAATGGGCTTCGTTGTGGAGTCTTCACATCATGAGATTGCGCCTGCACAGCATGAAATAGATTTCCGTTATGATGAGGCGCTAGCTACAGCGGATAATATTATGACTTTCAAACTGGCAGTCAAAACCATTGCCAAAAGGCATGGACTTCATGCAACCTTTATGCCCAAACCAAAATCCGGAGTAAACGGTTCGGGAATGCATATAAATATGTCTTTGTGCAAAGACGGAAAAAATATTTTTGCAGATGAAAATGACAAGAATGGTCTGAGTAAGGAGGCATATTATTTTATTGGCGGTATTATTAAGCATATGAAAGGTATGACGGCAGTTTTTAATCCGCTGGTAAACTCATATAGAAGGCTGATTCCGGGTTTTGAGGCGCCGGTTCATATTGCATGGAGTGTTACTAACAGAAGTCCGCTTATCAGGATTCCCGGAACACATGGAGAGGGAACAAGGATAGAACTTCGTTCTCCGGACCCTACTGCCAATCCTTATCTGGCGCTGGCAGTCTGCTTAAGAGCCGGACTTGACGGAATAGCCAATAAAATCATGCCGCCTGAGAGCGTGGACTGCAATATCTTTGAGATGAGCGACGAACAGAAGAAAGAGCGCGGCATAGAAGAAATACCGGCAACTCTTAATGAGGCCATATATGAGATGGAAAAAGATGATTTGATACGAGAGGTGTTGGGAGACCATACCTATACAAAATACATCCGTGCCAAGAGAGCCGAATGGCACAGCTATCGTTCACAGGTTACTGAATGGGAGATCAATGAGTACTTAAATAAGTTTTAGACTTAAATTGAAGATTTGGAGTAAGGAGGTGATCGTGTGGTCAATATAATTGTAGCCTTGCCCAAAATAGAAGATGCCAAAGGTATTCGTAGTATCCTGAACAAGAACGGCTTTAATGTGACGGCGGTATGTACTACGGGAGCTCAGGTACTCAGCCAGATTGATGACTGGAATGACGGAATAATTATATGTGGTTACAAGCTTACGGATATGATGTATTCCGGATTACACGAATGCCTTCCCAATGGATTTGATATGCTGATGATGGCCTCCGGACGAGTGATGGTAGATTGTCTGGATAACAATATTATCTGCCTTTCCATGCCTTTTAAGGTGCATGACCTGATAGATACGGTATCAATGATGACAAATGCAATCATGCGGAGAAGAAAAAAGGCGAGGCAGCAGCCTAAGGTACGTGATGAAAAAGAAATGGCATTGATTAAAGAAGCTAAGGAAGTTTTGATGGTAAGGAATAATATGACCGAGGAGGAAGCGCATAGATATATTCAGAAGTGCAGTATGGACAGCGGAACCAATATGGTGGAAACTGCGCAGATGGTGCTGAGGATGATGAAAGGGTAGACGGATGCAGCCCCTTTCATTCTATTATAGTTTGTAAGAAGGTTTTATGGCATTGGAAGTGGATTTATGGTATAGTAAGGATTAATAGGTGTTGAGGAACTCCGAGATGTGCAGGCGATGAAAAAGGTTACCGCTTCAAGACACGCTTTCGCTCCGTTAAAAACGCAACGGATGCTAAGCTCGAAAATACCTCGCTAAGCACCGGCGTTTTTAGAGGGTCTTTCAGC
>JAFLTH010000026.1 GCA_022510525.1 Lachnospiraceae bacterium
TCCCCTGTTAATTATGCCCCCGCCCCGACTCCGACGCCTCTCCATCCGTCCCCCTCACAAATTTCAATTTACACGAATTGCAATAGCATACGGTATATGATATTATTTTAAGTATTAAATAGCAGAATGCACTTACACACATCTAAGAAAGGGCAACACCATGTGGATATCCGATAATTGGAAAGATTATGAGGTCCTTGATACCTCTGACGGTGAAAAACTAGAACGCTGGGGAGATTATATCCTGGTAAGACCCGACCCTCAGGTAATATGGAGTACCCCGAAAGAGCACCCCGGCTGGAAAAAACGTAACGGACACTATCACAGAAGCTCTAAAGGCGGCGGTGAATGGGAATTTTTTGACCTGCCTGACGAATGGAGCATCAAGTACAGGGATTTGACTTTCCGCCTGAAACCTTTCAGCTTTAAGCATACCGGACTGTTTCCGGAACAGGCGGCAAACTGGGACTGGTTTTCTTCTTTAATAAAGACGGCCGGCAGACCCGTTAAGGTACTCAATCTATTCGCATATACGGGTGGTGCCACAATTGCCGCTGCCAAGGCAGGTGCAAGCGTCACCCATGTGGATTCTTCCAAGGGCATGGTCACCTGGGCCAAAGAAAATGCCGCAGCATCAGGCCTTGCGGATGCACCAATCCGCTGGCTGGTGGATGACTGTGTAAAATTCGTGGAAAGGGAAATCCGCCGTGGCAATACCTACGACGCTATCATTATGGATCCGCCTTCATACGGAAGAGGTCCTAAGGGCGAAATCTGGAAAATAGAAGAAAGCATCTTCCCTTTTATCGAGCTTACTGCCCGGATTTTATCGAAAGATGCTCTTTTCTTTTTAATAAATTCATATACTACAGGCTTACAGCCCGCTGTTTTATCCTATATGGTACAATGCGCCATCACTCCGCGATTCGGCGGTCAGGTACAGGCTTCGGAAATCGGCCTGCCTGTCAGCTCAAACGGCCTGATACTGCCCTGTGGCGCTGCGTGCAGATGGCAGCGCTCATATTCATAACAACTGTTATTAATATCTTATATAGGAACTGCCACCTAATCCCGCTGCCACAGCAAAAATGATTAAAATAAAGTAAAGGACAAAAACGACGCCCATCATTATCAACATTGCCTTAAAGTAATTTGATTTACTCTTCTTTTCAGTCTTGCTGAAGGCAAACACAAACATTAATATGATATTAACGCAGGGTATCATCATAAGCAGCTGTGCAATCAACCATTCACTGACTTTTACAGGCTCCTCCATATCCATCTGATACGGGGACTGATACGGGGTTTGATAACTGTTGTTATTATTATACTGATACTGTGAAAATCCGGAATCATTTCCACTGTACTGCTGGTAATTGGAATTACTGTTGTTGTACTGTTGATAGTTGGAATCATTACTGCTGTATGACTGATAATTGGAATCATTGCTGCCGTACGGCTGATTATTAGAATCATTGCTTCCATACGGCTGATAAGTAGAATCACTACTTCCGTAGGGCTGATAGGCAGAATCATTGCTTCCATACGGCTGATTATTTGGGTCACTTCCTCCCGTCTGTTGGTAATTCTGTCCGGAATCGTCTGTCTGACTGTCGTTAAACATATTGTTGTTATCCATCTTCTTTTCCTCCCTGATAGTATTTCTATATTTTCTTATATATTAATTCTTATAAAAATTCTAATTTTTCAACTTTTTATACTAATTCTTATATTAACTCTAATTCTTATATTAATTCTGATTCTTATAATAACTATTACACTAATCCTTATACTAATTAGTAAACTTCAGAACCAATCTAAAAGAATCATTTACTTATTATATTCTATCATAATATTCCAAAACCATGTAGTATTTGTTCGTAAAAAGGAAAATATCGCGACAAAATATTATTCTCAGTATATACATAGGGTACTCTGTTAGGAAAAAGCATAAACATCCTGTATATATAAATTACAAGCAGCAGAATCGTAACACATGTTATCAATACCGTCATTCCCTTAGCTTTTCTTCCTATAATATATCGGTTCCAAAAAAAATAAATCAAAATACAGGCAATAGGTATGCCCATTGGATTAATATAGAGAGACTGTGATAATCTGCCCGTTATAAGATAAACGATTGACCGGGTCAGTCCACATCCCGGACAGGGCAGTCCCGATACAATGACCATAGGACAAAAATTGTGGAAAATAAGGTTAACCGCTGCAGTATACACAAGCAATACCAGTGCGGCGGGCCAATATTCTTTTATATCCGCAAGGATGCGCGCCCCTGTTTGTTTCATAATCTATCATTAACCTCTCTAACCCTGTCCAAATAAGGTCTTTTGTATGTAAAATAATAATAACAGGTGTAATGGATAGAACAGATAGTAGCAGGCCTTTGGAAGCTGCCTGCCCTTTTTTCCATTATAAAAATATATAAAACAAAAAGCAAAAAGACCGTATAATTCATTGATTCCAAGTTTTAGATACGTTTTTAAGGCATAACCCCGTTCCCAGTATCTGACCACATATACCATTATGATTCCAAAATATATCGCAGCGGATCCCACAATAAACTGATACCAGAAAGAACTACGACAAAGATAAAAGGCAACAATCAGCAATACGCCCATAAACATATAATCGGTTTTAAGGACTGCAGCCGCCATACAACAGAGTAATACACAATTAAGCTGTACCAATATCTCGCCTTCAAACTTCTTTATAAGGCATAATGCCAATACTCCCAGATATAGTGTAAAAAATACATTCTGCTTGCTTACATAAAAGACCTTACCATAAAAAGCCAGATCAAACGGGATTTCCGAAATCAGGGCAAAAATCCCCAGCCTCAGCAGATAATTTCTGGTATTTCGGGTATATTTGAAGCCTTCCGCCATCATAAATGCAAAAAGCACAAATGAAATCCTTCCTACCGCCCTTCCTATGTCATATATATCATTGGCCTCATCCATATTAACTCCCTGCGCTGTATACACATTTATGTAGGTTTTAAAAACAATCGCAAAGAAATGGTCAATGAACATAGTAACATATGCTATGTTTTTTAAAAATGCACTGCTAACTATACCCTGCTTATTCAATTTACCATCCAACTCTTTCTATAATAAATTAGTTAAATCCAGACATAACCTTTCCACAGCATCTGCTTTTGTTGCCCAGCTGGTACAGATTCTTACTGCACTGTGTGTTTCATCAATGCGGTCCTGATATTCAAAACCATAGTTTTCACCAAGGACATCCAGAATCGCATCCGGCAGAATCGGGAAAATCTGATTAGTCCGGTTCTCAACATAGAAGGGTACCTTTTTATCATAAAGCACTGTCCTTATCTTTTCCGCCAAGTCTATAGCATGTTTGGAGATTTCCATATATAGGCCATCTTTAAATAACACTTGAAATTGTATTCCCAGAAGACGTCCTTTTGCAAGCATTGCCCCCTGCTGCTTAATTATATATCTAAAATCTTCTTTTAACAATGGGTTTATTAGCACAACGGCTTCACCAAACAATGCTCCAACCTTGGTTCCGCCAATATAAAACACATCACATAGTCTTGCCAGATCGGCAAGGGTTACATCATTATCGGGGGATGCAAGTCCATAACCGAGTCTTGCACCGTCCACGAATAATAGCAGATGATATTTATTGCAAACCTCAGAAAGTCGCTTTAATTCTTTAAGTGAATACAGAGTTCCCAATTCAGTGGGCTGGGAGATGTAGACCATCTTAGGCTGTACCATATGCTCATGGCTTCCGTCCGAAATATGTGCAAGGTAACAATTCTCCACCTGTGCGGCCGTAAGTTTCCCGTTTTCTGACGGCAGCGCAAGTACTTTATGTCCCACGGATTCAATGGCACCGCTTTCATGAACATTTATATGCCCGCTGTCAGCAGCAACAACACCCTGATGCGGCCTTAAAGCCGATTTAATAACAGTTGTATTTGTCTGGGTGCCACCCACCAGAAAATGTACCTCGGCATCCTTAGCATCACACTCTTTAAGTATTAATTCCTTCGCCTGGCTGCAATAATCATCACAGCCGTAACCCGGAGTCTGTTCCATATTAGTCAACATCAACTGCTCCATTACTTTTTCATGTGCGCCTTCATTATAATCACAGTTAAAATATAACATTCTATTCATCGCTCCTTTTTATTAAATCCAGATTTAATTTATTTTTTTAATTTTATTCTTGACTGAAAAAAATCATTATGGTATATTTTCAAAGTAATTTGTTGGTTGAATACGACACATGTGGTGCTATCAGGCACATAAATCTGATTACGGAACAGCAACAATTTTCACTTAGTTTCCTTTTTGGATTTTGCCTATATGGTATCACATGTTTTTTTTTGCGCAAAAATCAATAATCAACAAAATTAATTAAGAAAAGGAGTTTTTTATTATGCCACAAAATCAATTTCAGAGAATGATATTTGCACTTCTCACAGTTTTAGTCACCGTACACGGATATGTATTTTACAGTTTATACGTTGTAAACGGAAGTACATTGACTGCTATTAATAACACAACAAGTGTTATCGAAGCCATCAACAAGCAGGGTGGTGTTTATATGCTTGGACACCTTTGTCCCATATGGGCAATTGTTCTGGTGGAATTCATCCTTGCATATGCTATTGAGGTTTTAGTCGGAAGTCCGCTTTCTTTCAAGCTTGCATGCCGTGTATTTGATCCGAAAGAAACTCATCCGGTTTTGTTTGAAACAACTATCATCTGTGCAACCGTCGGCTTAATGTGCCCGATTATGAGCTTTTTGGCTTCAATACTTTACTATCCGTTCTACAATGGATTTAACTTTTTTACTATGCTCGCAAATTGGCTTAAACTTGTATGCTTTAATTTCCCGTTTGCTTTCTTTTCACAGCTGTTCTTTATACAGCCTCTGATCAGAACAATATTTAAAGCAATCTTTTTAAGGGAAAAAGGCTCAGGTACCAAAGTTGCAACAGAAGCATAATATCATTCATTTATTTTCCTGATAACACGACAGGGGTTTCCCACGGCAACGCAGTTTGCGGGAATATCCCTTGTCACAACGCTTCCGGCGCCTATTACAGTACCATTGCCAATAGTTACTCCGGGCAGTACTATCACTCCGCCGCCAAGCCAGCATCCATTTCCGATTTTTATTGGCAGTGCATATGTACGGCAAAAATATTCATCACTCTCCGGCTTCCAATCAAGCGTAAGACGCTCCGTAAGCTCTACCGGATGCGTAGCAGTATACAATTGAACATTCGATGCTATTAAAACATTATCCCCTATCTCAATCCTATTGCAGTCTACAAATGTACAGTTCATGTTTACTGATACATTATTTCCTATATAAATATTTCTTCCATAATCACAGATAAAGGGCTGTCCTACGGAAACATTGCTTCCAATCTTACCAAAAAGTTCCCCTAGCAATTTAATTTTTTCATCCTTTTGATCATAAGAAAAGGAATTATAACGTGCCAGGAGCCTTCTGGCATTATTCTTATATTCAAGGAAAATTTCATTATGGCAGTCGTAGTATTCCCCTGCCAGACATTTTTCCAGTTCGTTCATAAAATAACTCCCGTTATTAATCAATGTATAAAATTAGTTCTCACAGACTCCTCACGTTCCGGCAGACCGTATTTCTCCTTGCCAAGCGCAATACTTTTCATAAGAAATGTCATGTTTCTTGCCAATGTACGCATAGTCTGCAGACCTTCCAAATCCTCCGATGCCTGCCCGGCATCTCTGCCGTGTATACTGTTCCAATACTGGCTGGATGCCACAGGCATACCGCTTATGGTGAAAAATTTGTTCAATTCATCAAAAGTCGCTGACAAGCCGCCTCTTCTCGCACAAACCACGCTTGCTCCGACTTTCATAGTCTTATCAAAATGCGTGCTGTAAAACAGGCGTGTCAAAAGTGCCACAAGTGTTGCATTAGCAGAAGCATAATAAACAGGACTGGCTATGACTAATCCGTCACAAGCCTCAAACCTGGGTGCAATCTCATTTACTATATCATCAAACACACACTTCCCCTTTTCATAACAGGTGTTACAGGCTATACAGCTTCGAATATCCTGATTGCCAATCTGTATAGTTTCTGTTTTTATACCTTCCGCATCAAATATTTTTTCCATTTCCTTAAGAGCAATCGAGGTATTTCCGTTTACCCGTGGACTTCCGTTGAGCATCAATACGTTCATCTTATTATTCTCCTTTTAATTACACTTGATATTTTACAAATTTACCTATATTTTGCGCAAAACAGACAAAATTAAATTTATATTTAATTATACATATACCCTATATAATACTAAGGATGACACTTCTTACAAGGTTCATAGCCTTGCGCAATCACACTCTCCCTGCTTTCAGACGTATCCTGCCGGTTAACTGTCGGCAGGCCGCTGCATGACGGTTTATGGAACTTTTTGGTTTTTACATTCAAAACATATGTTATTTCTGTAGATGCAGAGTTACTTTTCTCCGGTACAACATTCTCCACCCCAGTGGATTGTTCTTTGCTTGCAGCACCTGCCGTCCCTTTATTCTGCGCTGTCTTAGAAGCATCTGTTGTCCCTTTATTCTGTGCCGTATTGGAACTTCCCGCAGGCTCTCCGGCTTTCCAGGTCTCCGATGCCGGCACGCTGAAACTTATATTCTTACCATCCGAGGTAGCTACTATACTGCCTGCCTCGTCAGTCCTATATAGCTTAACTTTGCTGCTTCTTAAATTATTCAGTACCTCTGCGTGGGGATGCCCGTATGAGTTCCCTTCACCACAGCTTATAACAGCATATTCCGGAGCAACCGCATCCAGAAATTCCTCAGAGCTTGAATATTTACTTCCATGGTGTCCCACCTGATAAACATCGGCCGAAATATCCAGGCCATTGTTCAAAATATCCTTCTCCGCCGCTTCTCCGGCATCACCGGAAAAGATGAACCTATTGTCACCGTTTTCTACTATCAGCGCAATTGAAGCATCATTGGGATTATCATATTCCTTATTCGGTGCCAAAAAGGTTATTTCAGCCGTTCCGAGGCAAAACTTTGCCCCTACTCTGGGCGTTGTATATTTTAAATTTTTGTTGTCCAATGCCTGGATCAGTTTTAAATAACTCTTGTTATCTTTTTCATAATTTGATACAAATACTTTTTTAATTTCAAATTTGGTTATAACAACCGGAGCACCTCCAATGTGGTCTGCATCCGGATGAGTGAGGATTAAGTAATCCAGTTTATCCACACCCTGTTTTTTCAAATAATTCTGAATTGCAGTTCCCTTGGAATCGTCTCCGGCATCAATAAGCATAGCGTGCTTACCGCATATTATCAGGGTGGAATCGCCCTGTCCGACATCGATAAAATGAACATCCATCTTGTCAGGTTCGGCCGCAAAAGAAGTGTTCTGCATATGTAATGCCAATCCAATTAAAATAGCGAGTGTTATTAATAAATTCAACTTGATTTTAGAATATTTTTTCATAATTAATACACCTGCATTTCTTTTAACATTACTTCATAACCTGTCTTTATTTTAACATATGTACCGTAGCTGCGCAAATATACAAGTGATATTTCGGCAATGATCTTAACATTTTTGCGGAATTACTTTCAAGAAATTAAAGGAAATTTCAATAAACATATTTTATATTTCCTAAAAATATGTTATCCTTATATATAGTAATATGGTGTATGTGGGAAAATATCTTTTTATATGAACAGGGGGTTTCGCAGTGCAAAAGAAAAGACAAAATGATTATAAATCTGAAGACAGAGCTCTTTTTCTTTCCTGTATGGATAAGGCGATAGGAGGCGATTTTTCGGAAATTGATGTATCGGATTTTCAGGATACGGAGCTTGCCGAGAAATACAATACTTTGCTGAATTCTTTCCTTAAGGCCAATAATAACTTCATTATGCGTCTTAACGATTCAATGACTCGAATTGGTGACAGCTCCTGTGTAAAGGAAATGATTGAACAGGTCAATTCACAAACAACTGCCATTAAAGATATGCGTGGCTCCAGTCAGGAACTGGGAGATTCCATTCAGAATATTCAAAATGCAGTTGAAAATATTCAGGGAAACACTCATACAGTAATAGAAACATCCCAGAATACCGTCAAAGATATGCAGAGTAGTGTGGGAATTGTAGATGAATCAGTTCAACAGGTACTTTCTATCAGCGAACAGTTTGCCGATTTTAAGGATAAAGCAATTAAGATTAACGAGATTATCGATATGGTTAAGAAAATTGCAAGTAAAAGCGGTCTGCTCGCTCTGAATGCTTCTATTGAAGCCGCCCGTGCAGGTGATGCCGGAAAAGGCTTTGCGGTGGTTGCCACCCAGATGAGAGATCTCTCCGCCAATACTACCGAGTCCGCTGAAGATGCAGTACAGTATGTATCAGAGCTTATGGATGGAATCACCTTACTTTATGATTCGGTTAATACTACTGCCAGTCATCTGCGTACCAGTAACGAAAGCATACATAAATCCATTGAATACATTGACAATATGGCACAGCAGCTTGACTTAATAAGTTCAGAGATTGACCATATTTATGGAGAAATCAATACTCAATCATCTTTGACCAAAGATTTTGTTTCATCAATAGACGCTATTGCCAACAGCTATCACACTCTGTCTGATGAGTGCGTGGGAACAGGCGAACATCTCTATCGTATTTCCCGTGATATCGATCGTGCAAGAAGCGATATGGCAAGACATAATTCCAAACTTTCAACATTGGATTGGATTACTGTATTTGAGATTGACCACCTTATATTTACATGGCGTGTATACAACAATCTGGCAGATTTTGAACACCTTAAAATTGAGCAGCTTAACAACCCTACCGGCTGTAAATTCGGTAAATGGGTCGGAAAACAGACCGATACCCGCATAACAAACTCTTCGGAGTTTAAAAAGGCTGTTGACTTACATCATGAACTTCACAACTATGCCTGTGCTTCATGGCATGCCAAAGACAGAGGCGACCGCGAAGAAGCTCTTGAACAGTTTAATCTTGCATATGAAGTATATGGACGTTTCCAGAAAGCTCTCAATGGTCTCAGAAATGTTATACGTTCTACAGGAGACAGGGAAGAAACCCGTATTCAATATATGTCCTAAGACAAAAAGATTCAGATTGCATTATTGCAATCTGAATCTTTTTGTCTGCAAGAATCTGCAATGGCAGATTCTCGCGGTCTTATCATTTTCTACTTAGTCTTACTCACTTTCCGGCTTAATAATCACTTTCTCAATTTCAATTCCGTTTGCACCGTAATAAAGTCTGATGTAATTAATTTCATTCATCATTCTGTCTATATCTTTCGTTTCCGCAACAGTTCTTCCTTCTGTTCCGTTTATACTTATGGTACACTTATACACGTTGTCAACAAAGACCGAAACCGGCAGCTGCGCAAGAATGCTCAGGCTAGTTTTCATAACAAGCGTTATGCTATAATTTCCTTCCTTGTTTATTCTAACTCCAAATGTATCCGATTCACCGGCTTTAACATGGAGCGTACTGCCGTCTATTACTATTTCATTGGTATCCGGGTCGGCATCATAATATACAAGATTGGACAATGTATCCGATTGTAATGACATTTCTGCTATGGCTGCTTCTTCTTCACCGGAAATTCTGCCCGATAAATGTAATATGGATGGACTTTTAAGTATAAATCCCAGGATATTCATAGCATTTCTCTGCAATTGTCCTCTGGTAATATAGCCTGATTCCAGCTGTTTCTTCATATCGTCGTTTTCCGGATTTGAGGCTGAATCGGTCACACACATATACAAATCATTCTGCGCGCCTGCCATTGGCGCTTTTATCTTCCTGTCAGAAGCTCCCTCATAATTGGCTTCCGCCCACCAGTCGCTCATAACAATACCCTCAAATCCCCATTCTTTCCTGAGAATACGGGTACAGAGCTCATAATTTCCGCCTGTCCAGATTCCGTTAACCGGTCCGTAAGTAGTCATAACACTACGTGCATGACCGGCTTTAACTACTATTTCAAAACCTTTTAAGTATATTTCACGCAGTGCCCTTTCAGACACAACAGAATCGGTATTTCTGCGTGCCTGCTCTTGATTGTTAGAGCAAAAATGTTTAATCGTGCCCGCTATGCCGATACTCTCCATAGCCTCAATCTGCGCTGCCGCTATCATTCCCGTAATATAAGGATCTTCCGATATATATTCAAAATTGCGCCCGTTTAACGGATTGCGGTGAATGTTCATTCCGGGACCAAGCAGGGTATCAATCTTATTAAGCCTAAGCTCAAGCCCCAGCATTGTATAAAGCTCCCTCACAAGCTCCGTATTAAAGGTGCACCCCAACGCGGTTCCGTTTGGAAGTGAAAAGGCCTTGGTTCCGCAGTCCATTCTGATTCCCGACGGACCGTCCGAACAACAGGCCGCAGGTATCCCAAAGTACTCAAGTCTATCTGTTACTCCGCCAAAAGCCGCTGCGGTTCCCGGCGTTACACGGGAACTGCACATTCCTTCGCCACGGAATATGTTAATAAGGTCATCATCATCCAATTGAGATACAAAATCCTCCATAGATATCTTATTATCCAACACATCTATCAACTTGTAACCTTTATCACCCGTATATGGAAGCTCTTTTATCTCTTTTTTATCTTCATTATACTTATCTATATAAGAATAAGATTTAAGAGGTACAGGCTCCGTTGCAATGCCGCCTATTATCTGACCCGGCTTAATCCGCTCAAAAGCTTCCACCGGAGCCATTTCTTCGCTTAACTGCTCTACAACCTCAAACTCCTGCTCAAAGCTTCCGCTTAGTGCCGCACTCCTCACATCCGTACCTATATAAAATCCGTACACACCCTCTTCAAGTACATAACAAGACTTATGCCCTGTGGCCCCGCTGTCATCATAGGATGCAAAGTCTCTTTTATTTATAACAAATGTTATTTTTTCTTCTCCGCCCGGTTCCAATACTCCGGTCTTGGCAAAGGCAACCAGCTTCCTTACAGGATTTCCAAGCTTTCCCTGAGGCATTTTTATATAAACCTGCAAAGTTTCCTTACCCGCCACAGCACCGGTATTTTTAACAACCGCCTCTATCTTACACTCTTTTTCGGAAACAGCCGCAAGTTTTCCCTCCGTGGAAAATGTGCTGTACGAGAGGCCATATCCAAAGGGATATAATACCTTATCTTTGGCAAAGGTTTCAAAATAACGATAACCCACATAAATATCTTCCTTATAATAATTCCTGACTTCATCGCCGAAATTTGCCGTTGAGGGATAGTCATCTATACTTTTTGCAATCGTATCGGTGAGTTTGCCGCAGGGGTTCACCTTACCGGTAAGTACGTCGAGTGTACCGTTACCGCCCTCCTGACCGCCCTGCCATACGTAAATAACAGCATTGGGGTGGTATTTTGATACCCAGCTCATATCTATAATGTTACCCACGTTCAAAATTATGACACTTCTGTCAGAATTGGCGCATACCCCTTTAATAAGCATTTCTTCGTCTTCTGTCAAAAGAAAGCTTCCGGAATCTGCATTATTATCCTGCTCCTCACCCGCCGTTCTGCCGATTATAACCAGAGAAACATCAGCTTCTTTTGCTATTTCAAGCATCCGCCCGGTTACCGGCATCTCTTTCTGACTCCATGGCACACTGCCCCAGCCTGCACCGTCATCATATGGATTATCCTTAAGCCAATCTTCATATATTCCAAGCAGTTCATCATTCAGTTTGATATCACCGCAGTCTTTCAGTGCGCCCAGAATACTCACGACATATCCGGCATTTACCAGCCCGCCTGAGCCTAAGCCGCTTTTATAATAGTTAAAAGCGCTGCGGCCAAATACCGCTATTTTCTCACCTTTATTAATCGGAAGCGCATTATTCTCATTTTCAAGAAGAACACAGCCCTCCGCTGTCGCCTGTCTTGCCAATGACTTATATCGTTCCATATCAAGCTTGAATTTTTCCATTTTATGCCTACCTGCCTTTTCTTAAATAACGCAATTATAATAACATAAAAATGCCTGTAAGTACAGCACTATAATCCATACTTACAGGCATTATTTTAATATTTCATCATTAATATCACTTGTTATTTAATTAACCTTTAACACTACCCATAGCAACACCCTGTACTATGAACTTGGACAGGAACAGATATACTATGATTACCGGAAGAATTGAAAAGGCAATCATCATATAAACCTGACCCATATCGAATTTCAGCCAGTCAGCACTTCTAAGTTGTGCTATAAGGATAGGAAGAGTCTTTTTCTTATCAGTCTGAAGTATCAAAGTAGGTACGAAGTAATTGTTCCAGCTGCTTACAAATGTAAAGATAGCCTGAACCGCAATGGCCGGTTTCATAATAGGCATCACGATTGAATTAAAGGTCCTGAATTCGCCGGAACCGTCAATTCTTGCCGCCTCAACAAGCGAAAGCGGAAGTGCGCTTTCCATATACTGCTTCATATAGAAAAATGTAACCGGAGCCGCTATTGAAGGTACTATAAGCGGAATAAAACTATCATTCAGTCCCATCTTACCTACCAACTGCAGGAAACCTAAAGCCGTTACCTGAGTAGGTATCATCATTATCATCAGAATAAAAGTAAACATAAATTTCTTCAATTTGAATTCATATACATGAATTGCATATGCAGTCATAGATGAAAAATATGTACTTATCAGCGCACTTAAGCCTGCTATGATGAAGCTGTTGAAAAGTCCGTTCCATATTGGCAGTGTCGGTGAATTACTTAAATTAACCCAGTTCTTTATCATATTGGTACTTGGAATCGGTGTAAATCCCTTAGTTAAATCTGCATGCGACCTTGTAGCGTTAATAAACAATACATAAAACCAGAACAGACACAGGATTGACACAATAGCCAGTACAACATATGCGATAACCCTTCTTACACCTACACTTACGCCGGTTGTGTGAACTTTATTATTCATGGTCTATCCCTCCTAATCCTGTGGTTTATTTGAAAAGTTATATACTATAAAGCTCAAAATTGCAGTAACAATGAACAATATAACCGAGAGCGCACCGGCCAGACCGTAGTTTTTACTGAACAGATGTTTGTTCAAATACATGATCAGGGTCATTGTTGAACGCATAGGTTCTCCGGTACCGTTTGTCAGAATCTGCGGAACATCAAACATCTGCAGACCACCAATCAGTGAAGTAATAACAACATAAACCATAATTGGTCGAAGCAGAGGCATGGTAATTCTGAAAAATACCTGTGTAGAAGTTGCTCCGTCCACTTCTGCCGCCTCAAAAAGTGAGGTATCTATACCCATCATACCTGCCATAAGCAAAATAGTGGTATTTCCAAACCACATAAGGAAGTTCATAAATGCTACGAGGGTTCTCGAACTCCATATATTAGACATAAATTTAAAAGGCTGAGACAATATACCCATCTGCATAAGCATAGAGTTAATCGGACCGCCGTCTGCAAATAAAGTAAAGAATAACATTGAAAATGCAGATGCCATAATTAAGTTTGGAAGATATATAACAGTCTTAAAAAATCTCTGACCTTTCAGTCTGAGACTCGGGTTTGAAAACCATGATGCCAGAAGCAGTGAAAGTACGATCTGCGGAACAAAGCCCATCACCCACATGATCAGAGTATTCTTAAAATACTGAATCATATCTCCATTGGTAAAAATTGTTTTATAATTCTCTAAACCTATAAAGTTCGGTCCGATCTGAGTCAGACCCGAACGATAATTTTCGAAGAAACTGTTGTATACCGTACTGATCAGCGGTATGAGCTGAAATACTATATATACAATCAAAAACGGAAGAAGAAAAATATAACCCCATTTGTTATATTTTACAACATTCCCTTTCTTTGCCTTTGCGCCCATAATAGCAATCCTCCATTCCAGTTTTCTTGCTTTAAAAAACCCGCCTGCCTAATCTTGGCAGGCGGGACCTTACGTCTGTAACCTATTATATAAAACCTGTTATCAATATGTTAATTCAGGATATTTCTCAGTTACTGCTGTGTAGAATAACTGTAATGCTTCATCATATGTAGCATTTCCTTCAAAGTAGTTCTTCATTGCGTTCTGGAACTCTTCGTTACATCCCTGATCATAGTTGCTCAGGTTAGAAAGATCGATGCTGCCTGCACCGTCACAGTACATTCCAAGAGGATTCTGTCCGCCAAGGATCTTGCTTGAGTAGCTTGTATCTGCTGCCATAGCTTCCATAGCAGGTTTATTGTTTACGAAGTCGTCATCAGCAATAACGATTTCTTTCATAATATCTTCATTAGCTGTAAGCTGAAGGATGATATCTTTGATTGTACCTGCATTATCTGTACCTGTTGCTGCACAAATCCATGTACCGCCCCAGAAGAAGCCCTGAGGACCTGTAGCTGCACCCCAGCCGCCTGCGTTACCGATAGATCCTGCCTGATCTGCTGCCATAGAGAAGTTTACTAACCAAGCGGGTCCAAAGTAAGCAAATACTTTTCCTTCAGGATAGAAACCTTTGCTCCAGTCATCACTCCAAAGAGCATGTGTTCCTGTCTGCTCTGCATCTACCATAGCCTTGGAATCTTCAACCCATTTCTCGATGCTAGCATCAATATTGATCTTTCCGTCAACTACCCACTTAGAGCTTACGTTGTTGGAATATACACGATATGAATCGTTTACTGAAGATATCATTGAGTAGCCTGCATCCTTCATAGTTGCTGCTGTCTCATAGAAAGTATCCCAGTCTTTTACATACTCCTGAACTTCATCAGGATCGTCGGTTCCAAGAACCTCTTTTGCTACCTCTCTGTTATAGAACAATACGCCGGGACATCCCTGCCATGAAGCGCCTTTTAATACTCCGTTACCGTCTGTAACAACGTCTTTGGTGTACTGATACTGATTAGCAAGATCTGCATCGGTAACTCCAAGATCTTTAAGAGGCATAGAGAAATCACTGTCTACATATTTTAATGCATAGTCAGCTTCGATAAGGAAAAGGTCAATCTTATCATCAGCTGCTGCGCTGTCCTGATTTAAAAGGGTTTCATCCAGATTGTTCTGATAAGCATTATCAGTATTAGGTGTGATATTCCACTTAACTGTGATATCACCGATGCTTCCCTGAGTAGGCTCTGAAGCATTTTTCTCGTATCCAGGATAATGATCCTCAACACGTGTCTTGAACTCTTCATTCCAGCAGTAAATGTTCAATACTGCACCTTCATCACCGGTGTCTACTGCTGCATCTGTGTTTGCGTCAGTGTTTGTGTTGTCTGCTGCTGCATTTGTGTCAGCAGGTGCTTCAGTGTTTGTGTTGTCTGCTGCATTGTTGTCAGCTACAGGAGCTGGAGCTTTGTCGCCGCAGGCTGTAAGCATTGTGCTTAACATTGCGCCGGCAAGTAAAATACTTAATGCTTTTTTCTTCATTACTTTTCCTCCCTTAATGAGATATGATTTTTGTTTTTAATTTTATATTAAATCTGCCTGTTTCCATATTTGGAAGCGTAATAACAGATATAATATCATAAAAAAAAGAATAACCATTGCTATTATATCACTTTTTATCAAATATTGCTATATATTTTTTTATTTTGCTATTTTTATTATTAATTTGCTATTTTGGACTTGCTACCGTTGCGCCTTCATAAACCTTACCGCTTATGACAACCTGCTCTATAACAGTGCTTTTGGGTTTTTCTATAAGGCTTATTATCTTTTTACCGGCCTGAACTCCTATTTTATCGGTATCCTGAACAAGTGTGGTCAGCTTGGGTTCAATATGCCTTCCTATCCATATACCGTCATACCCCGCTATTGAAATATCCTCCGGAATCCGAAGTCCCTTCTTTTCAATCGCATTAATACCGCCGAAACTTGATAAATCATCAGGATAAATAATGCATGTAGGCGGATCATCCAACTTTAAAAGTTCTTTTGTCAACTTCTCCGCTCCGTCGATATCTCTGTATGCCGACTCTTTAACATATGCATCCGGTATTTCTATACCAAGCTCTTCTGCCGTTCTGTAAAAGGATGTCAGCCTGCTTCTGGTTACGGCCGTATCCGAACCGTATATATATGCGATACGCCTGTGTTCCATACCATATATATAAGTAAGCAGATCTTTCATTCCGTTTACATTATCAGAAGTAATTGATATCCTGTTATTGAACACATGATCAATGGTGACTACCGGAATCTCGCTGTTTATAAGTTCTTCCACTTCGTCATCATAAAAGTCCACACAGGCTATCACCACCCCGTCAAAGCCACGGTACCTCACATGATTTAAATAGCTCATCCTATTCGGTCTTTCCTGACTGCAATTGATAAAAGTCATATCATATCCGCGGGCTTCAACAGTCTTCTTGAGGCTGTCAAGAACAGATGCAAAATAGTCATGCTTAAGTCCGTTGTGCGCTTCGTCCGTAAAAAGAACTCCTATATTATAAGTACGGTTGGTTTTTAAAGCCTTGGCTGCCGAATTAGGTAAATATCCCATTTCCTTGGCAACCTGTTTAATATTTTTTTTGGTCTCTTCCCCGATGTCCTTATGATTATTTAATGCCTTACTAACTGTCGCTACTGATACCCCGCAGACAGCCGAAATATCTTTTAATGAAACCATATCGATTATCCCCCGTCTGCATAATCAGATTTTCATATAATTATCATTTGAAAAATTCATTTAAAATTGCCCAAACGAAATATTTACTTAATCGTTTTCGTAATCTAACTATAAATCTTTAGCCTGTAATTTGCAAGCCATTTTGGATATTTTCTATATTTTTAGTAAATTTCAACAACTTTGCATTGTTAATTTGTATAATTTTGTTGTTTGTAATTTTAATATTTCTTCTGTATAATCAAATATACTTAGGAGAACTTCTTGATATTATTGTTTTTTACTTAATCGTTTTCTGAATTGATAATATCAGCAAGTAATAATCTCGCATTTTGCAAGAAAGGCAGGGTCATTTATATGAAATTCGGACATTTTGACGACAGTAACAAAGAATACGTTATAAGCACTCCCAAGACTCCGCTCCCGTGGATAAACTACCTTGGCTGCAATGAATTTTTCAGCCTGATATCCAACACCTGCGGAGGCTACAGCTTTTACAAGGACGCCAAACTTCTGCGTCTCACCAGATATCGCTACAATGATGTGCCCGGAGATATGAACGGAAAATATCTTTACATAAAAGATGGAGATACCGTATGGAATCCCGGCTGGCAGCCTACCAAAACAGAACTGGACTCATATGAATGCCGCCACGGTATCGGATACAGCCGCTTCACCTCATCCAAGAACGGAGTTGAGGCATCTGTGTTAAGTTTCGTACCAATGGATGACAATTGCGAGATAAGTCAGCTCAAGCTTACCAACAACTCCTCTTCCGCAAAAGAAATTTCAGTATTTTCATATGTGGAATGGTGTCTTTGGAACGCTGATGACGATATGAAGAATTTCCAGCGTAATCTGAGTACCGGTGAAGTTGAAGTCATAGACTCCACAATATATCACAAAACAGAATACAGGGAACGTCGCAATCATTATGCCGTATATTCCGTGAATGCTCCGATTGACGGCTTTGATACAAGCCGCGACGCTTTTCTGGGCGCATACCGCGGCGTGGACATGCCGGTTGCGGTGGAAAACGGAAAATGTAGCAATTCAATTGCCAGCGGCTGGTCCCCTATTGCTTCACATCAGCTCAATGTTAAACTCGCTCCGGGCGAGACCAAGTCCTTTGTCTTCGTACTGGGCTATGTGGAGAATCCCGAAGAAGATAAATGGGAGTCTCATGGCATTATAAACAAAAAACCTGCAACCGCTATGTTAAATAAGTATAAAACCGATGCAGATGTTGATAAAGCATTTGCAGACCTTAATAAATACTGGGACGGTCTGCTTTCCAAATATACAATTAAATCCTCCAATGACAAAGTTGACAGGATGGTAAATATCTGGAATCAGTATCAGTGTATGGTAACTTTCAATATGTCCCGCTCTGCTTCATACTATGAATCGGGAATCGGCAGGGGAATGGGCTTCAGAGATTCATGTCAGGATCTCCTTGGCTTCGTACATCTTATCCCTGACCGGGCAAGAGAAAGGATTATCGATATAGCATCCACACAATTTCAGGACGGAAGCGCATATCATCAGTACCAGCCTCTTACCAAAAAAGGAAATTCCGATATCGGAAGCGGTTTCAATGACGATCCGCTTTGGCTGATTGCCGGAACCAGCGCCTATGTACGTGAGACCGGTGATACATCCATTCTTAAAGAAATGGTTCCTTTTGATAACGATATGTCCGTAGCGGCTCCGCTTATGGAACATCTCAAACGCTCTCTGGATTATATCATCAACCACAAAGGACCTCATAACCTGCCGCTTATCGGGCGCGCAGACTGGAACGACTGCCTTAACTTAAACTGCTTTTCCAAACAGCCCGGAGAATCCTTCCAGACCTTTGGTCCAAGCGAGGGACCGGTTGCAGAATCCGTATTCATTGCCGGAATGTTTGTTAAATACGGTGAAGAGTATGCACAGCTTGCGGAGCTTATGGGTATGGCTGATGAGGCAGCCCGCGCAAGAAAAGAAGTTGAGCTTATGACCGAAGCCGTTCTTAAAGACGGCTGGGACGGCGACTGGTTTGTCCGCGCTTATGATGCCAACAGCAATAAAGTCGGCTCCAAAGAATGTGAAGAAGGACAGATTTATATTGAGCCTCAGGGCTTCTGTGTACTGGCCGGCATAGGTGTAGAAAACGGTCTTGCCAAAAAAGCACTGGATTCCGTAAAGGAAAAACTGGATACCAAATACGGTATTATGATATTACAACCGCCATATACGACCTATCACCTGGAACTTGGCGAAATTTCGTCTTATCCGCCCGGATATAAAGAAAATGCCGGAATCTTCTGCCATAACAACCCCTGGGTATCCATTGCGGAAACCGTGGTCGGCCGAGGCAATCGTGCATTTGAAATATACCAGAAAACCTGTCCTGCTTATGTAGAAGAATTCAGTGAGATTCACAGAACCGAGCCCTATGTTTACTCACAGATGATAGCCGGAAAAGACGCTGTATTCCACGGTGAAGCCAAGAACAGCTGGCTTACCGGTACCGCAGCATGGACCTTTGTGAATATTTCACAGTACATCTTAGGTGTATATCCTACTCATACGGGACTTTCCATCAATCCTTGTATTCCTGAAGGTTTCGGTAATTTTGAGCTCACCAGGAAATTCCGCGAAGGGCTCTATAACATTAAGGTTGAGAATCCTAATAATGTGGAAAAGGGAATTAAGCAGATCACCGTTGACGGTAAGCCGGTGGAGGGCTGCGTAATTCCTTATGAGAAAGGGAAGACGGAGTATAATGTTGTTGTGACTATGGGGTAATGAGAATTGAAATTTGTCTCTTGACTGAGGACGGATGAAGAGGCGCAATGAGCCAGGATGGCGATTTTGCGCCGTTTGCGTCAGCATTTGCCCCCGCTCCGACTTCGACGCCTCTCCATCCGGTCCCCAGCCAATGCTATTCCAGATTTTTCAGTGCTTCGTCCATTGGAATCCTCTTTATTCTTCGGAAATCGAAAAATATGACGATAAGATATCCAATCAGGACGAAGGTAAACATTTTAATATATCCGATTGGTTCAATATTGAATGTGAACCATCCGCTGTAGCCAATCATCATCTCTTTCCATACCTGTTCCATGATACGAGCCCCTATAATAACACTCGTTATGTTAGCAATGACCAGAATTATAGTCGTGGAAAGGATATACAGCCTTGCTATTTCTCCGTTTTCATAGCCCAGAATTTTGGTCATGGATATTGCATTTTCATTTTTCTCTATAATAATCTTGGTAAGCAGATAAATAAGTACGGCTGATAAGAGAATACATAGAATTTGAAAGTACTGCATATAAGCGCCCATGGAATGGTCAAGCTGGTCGCACATCTTGGTAATATCCCGCTTAGTAATAACAGTTGCTATTTTATTTTCCTCAATATCGGTAATCTCGGAATCGGACATGTATCCACTGAATTCTTCCTCATCCAACTCAAATACCCGGCGGTAATTTTGTATAGGCATAAAAACCGTAAGGCTTTGGCATTTATCATAAATTCCTGCGATTTTAAACTTATACTGTTTGTTTTCATACCTTTCATCAAGAGAAATAGTATCTCCCTTATTTAAATCGTACTTATCTTGAAATGATGCTGAAATATAAACTTCATTGTCTTGAAGTTCTTCCAAACCGGGGATATTTATATAACTATTGTTATTTAATATTCCATATACCGTAATCTCTTCATCCAATGCATCGCCCTTTCTCTGCAGCGAGCGCATACTGAATTTCTCGGCATCACTATTTTTCGTAGAAATCACATTACCTGCCTCATCTTCATATGACTTTAATATATATTGATACTTTGCAAACATCATATCGGAGGCGTTTTCTTTATAAAATTTAAGGGTATCAGGCATTCCTACCGCCATTGCAAGCATCACCATTATAAAAATAATACCCACAAAAAGGATTATATAATTCGGAATATTCTGAAGCATTATACGCAGGCGGAATCTGCCAAAAAACTTCCAGCCCGGAAGACGTATTGCCTTCTTACGTCGCGTTTTCTTTAAATCACCTCGTAAAAACTGTAACGGCGTATGCTGCATCATTCGAGTAATAACAGCAAGATTTACAACAAACATAAGCACTACCGGAATCAATGTCGTTTTATAAAAAGCTTCCGGATTCCATATCGTTTCATAGTTAGGAAGACTATAACTGTTATAATACATCGATACAACTACATTTTTAAATGCGGAATACCCAAGTATATTCCCAATGATTGCCGCAATAAACGTCACAATTATCGGCATAGAAAGATAATGCCTTATCAATTCTACTTTGCTGTAACCTGAAGCGCGAAGAGTTCCTATTGTCTGCGATTCTTTAACGATAGTGTTGCTGATTGTTACAGCAAAGATAAATGCAATAATAACTATAAGAATATACAGAAGAACTCCGCCCATCGCTTCATCGGAACCCATATCTTCCGTAGCAAAGTTGATTGCCGCATTGGCATATCGTGGAATATATTCTTCAATTTTATTATTATTTAAAACAGTCTGGGTAAACAAAACCTCCAGAAAATCATCTGAAAGGCTCTTTTCTCCCTTTTCATCCTCAGGTTCATTGACATACTTCCATGCGTATGCATAATGGATGCTCTTATTTATACGATTAAAGCCTTCCTCTGTCACCATCGCCACATCAAACTTAAGGGCATCAAAAATTAAATCTGTATTTTTTTCATGAAGTGTAGAATAGTTTACATAAGCTATCAGTCCAACAACTTTATAAGCCTCTCCGCTTATTGTAATGGTATTCCCAACCTTGATTCCGGCATTATCTGCATGCATACGATCAATTGCAATCTCACCTTCAGTTACAGGAAGGTTTCCCTCCATGATGCAGGCAAGATTGACATCTTCTGTCTTGGCATAGACCCGGACCGTTCCGTCAACTGTACCGTCATTGTTATTATCCTCATCTGCATTTTTATAAAAATTTTCATATAATTTCACCGAAACTGCTTCAAAATCCTCTTCTTCTTTTTCCTCAGGCCGAGCTTCCATAAGCATACCTATGTCTGCTTTCTTACCGGACTCAATATCAGATATAAGTGCCTCGTCTGCTTGATTTTTAAGCTCAAAATGTCCGTCTTCCAGCTTATATTTGTATACACTATCTTCTGCCGCTTTCATCATACTTTCATTAGCAACATACATTCCTGACACAAAGCCGATTGTAAGGATTAGGAAAAGACTCACTACAAGATACTTGCCAAAATCACCGGTAAGTTCTCTGAGTATGCGCTTTATAAGCGGATTTTTCGTTTTTTTGCCACTCCCCGTCATCTGATCATTGCCCATATCTACACCCCCTCTCTTACCATTCCAGATTTGCAGCTGAAATCTTATCAGTATTAATTTCATTATAGCGAACCCTTCCATCATGCAGCCTGATTATATGATCCGCAATGTTTTTAATTGCTTCATTATGCGTAACCATAATGATAGTGTTGCCATACCTTACATTGACGTCTTCTATAAGCTTCAATATTTCCTTCGACGTATTATAATCCAGCGCTCCTGTAGGTTCATCACATAGTAATATATCCGGATTTTTCACAATCGCACGACCAATGGAAACTCGCTGCTGCTGCCCGCCGGACAGCTGATTGGGAAGTTTATATCTGTGATCATAAAGTCCAAGCGTATTCAGAAGTTCATCAATATCAAGCGGGTTATCTGACAGATATGCGCCAACCTCAATATTTTCCTTCACATTCAGATTTCCAATCAGATTATACATCTGAAAAACATATCCAAGATGGTTCCTGCGGTACTGTGTAAGCTTCTTTTCTCCCAAATCCTTAAGTTTATCACCGTTTATGGATATGTACCCCGAATCGGCACTGTCTATACCACCGATTATATTAAGCAGTGTTGACTTGCCGGAACCGGAAGGCCCAAGAAGCACGCAGAATTCCCCTTTTGCGACTGAAAAGTTCATTCCCCGCAGAACTTCCTGACGGGTATCACCGCTGCCGAATCCTTTTTTTAGCTCTACTATCTCCAAAAATTTTCTTTCTTCCTCTGACATAATATCCCCTCCAAGTATGATAATCAGTTAAATCAAGTTAGTTTAGGCTAACTCATAACCATGAAATATGCGGTCCTTTTGGTTAGTGACCGCTAACTCATTTTTATCTTAATCCTTTTTGCTGCTTTTGTCAATATGTGCATGTTTTGAATTTATATTTTCCTTTTCCCATTCCTTTGACTGGAACAATAATATTTGAATCCAACAATTTCTTGATCAATTCTGAGGCAGGGGAAGGCGTGATTCCTACTATTGAAACAATATTTGTTCTTCCAAATATTGTTCCATTCCCGTATACGGCATACAATTTTTCAATATTTTTGATGGTTTTGTTTGAGAACTGAGCCTGCTCTAATTCCGCACTAAATATATCAATAATATCAATGTCCTGTTTTAAGCTCTGAATATCCTGTTTTTTTACTTTAATGTCCTGTTTTGGTTCCTGAATCTCCTGCTCATTTGTACCAATGTCCTGTTTCGATTCGTAAATGCCCTTTTTACCTGATACTTTAAAAATTCCACTAATATGCATTGTTCTGTTTTGAAGGATGTTATTTTCTTTTAATAATAAATTTCTTAGAAATAACTCTAGAAATTCTGTTGTTGCATGTATGTCATTCTTCAAATTATTATAATTAGCACGAACAAGTGCATTTCTAAAATACCAGGCATTTTCGGCAAAAATATCATTTGTTATGTCAAACCCCATAGTTTTCAAATATTTAATCAAAAATACTGCGGTAGTACGGGTATTTCCTTCCGCAAATATATGAATCTGCCATAATCCGGATATGAAAAGTGCTAAATGGTGTATAATTTCATCCATTGACAGTCCTTTATAACTAAAATTTTTTTCTTGGGAAAAATCATACTCCAAGGTTTCCTTAAGGTCTGTTGAACTTGCATATATTACCGTTGCACCGTCCAATACCCATTCTTTTTTAGTAATATTATAATCCCTCAATTTCCCGGCATGACCATAGATACCATCAAAAAGATTTTTATGGATTGAAATATACTCTGCAGGTGAAAATGTAAATGCTTTTTCAGAAAGAACCTTTGCTATCCGTAGCGAAACTTTATCAGCCTCTTCTGTGCGACCTTTTTCATCATCCTTTATATTTTCTTCATAGTAACCATTCAAAAGCTGCTCAGCCTGATCCAGAGTAATACGGCCTTCTATATTCTGAATTGCAGTTTCAATTAAATATCCGGAGGTCGAAAGACCATCTACCGCCTGCAGACCAACTGCTGTATGCCAGATATATCCTCTTTCCTGTATGCCAGGTTCTGCTTGCTTTATATATTCTTTAAAAGGGTCTCTATCCATATTGTATCCTCTTCTACTTTTTATGGAAAATACTTATTTGAAGACACCAATTATTATACTCTGTTTATCCTTAAAAAACAATTGTTACATAGAAAAGCCAGATATCTGCATTAATGTATGTGGGATAAATTATTTAATCCCCAGAATTTCCGGCGTAGCCTGTCCGTTCGCTCTAATTTTCTTTTCAATATCCCATTTATTATCTTCAATATATTTTACCTGTCTATAGTTAACTTTCTTAACCGCTTGTATTTTATATGTCCATTCCGGTTCTAAAGGCTCCTTTATGTCCATATTACGATAAGCCTCCTGTGGCTCCCAATATTTTTTTGCATATATAGTCCTTATCTTAAATTTGTTACTATTTATATTGATCAAATCGCATAATACCATATACTTTGGCCCGTGATATCCCCCTCTTCTCTGCCGGTCTATATCTTTATGCGCTGTACTCCATGTCAGGTACCTATTATATTCCCTAATATACCTATCACCATATCCGGAATTTTCATCAATATATTCTGGAATTAGTTTCCTTGGAAACAATTCTGCAATAATCCAATTAAATGCCCAACGATCTTTAGCTCCTCTCTTTTGATATGTATTGAATGATATAATATCTATCCACATCCCGTCAGTATTAACATCACTTGCTATATCCCGCACAATATATACTGCCGCCGATTCACCACTACTTACATAGCTGATATAATCAGGATCCTTTCTCCATTCTTCGTTTTTCTTGTTCATTTGCTTACCTAACTCCTTTCTTTGAACATTACTTTTCTCGTTTTTACTCATAACTACATACCTACCTTTCTTATTTATTTTTTTGTAAAAAAGCAAAATGGCACCAAAATCCTAAGATATAGATAAGACTGTACCTTACCTATACCACGAATTACGCTTCTATGAGTTTGTAATTCGTTGGAATTTTGGTGCCATCTGTACGTGACACGTAAACTTCCCATTATAATTCAGACTGTATCTAAACTTATGGGACTAAATTGTCAATTTACTGTCGGCACATTGAATATGCCACAATGCTTATATATTAATGATATGACTTTATATTGAATAAGTCAAGTATTAAACTAAATTTATCAATAACAGCAGTTATTATTAGTTACTAGTATTTATATTATTAATAGCATATGTTATTAATATTTCTCTCCACATAGCACTTAATAGATTGAGAAACACCGAGCTGGGCAGGCGGTGGAAAAGGATTACCTCTGCAAGGCCCTATGCAGGCGCCGGTCCTTAGGCTGCGTATTTCAGCAGCCTTAGTACCGTTGCGCCGGAGTCGGAGCGAAAGCGTGCCTTTGCAGAGGTAACCTTTTTCACCGCCTGCCCGGCTCGGTGTCCCCCCCCCCCCACAACCTAAAGCGGAGCCACGCAATCGCGCAGCCCCGCCGTTTGTTAATCATTATAAATATTGCAATTCTATCCCTTATTCTGCAATATCAGCATACATAAAATACCAATATCCATAAGGTGAATGCCATGAACCGACAATGTTGTCCTTCTGTAACCAGAAGTCATTGTAGTAAGCTACAGGAACGCAGGCAGCCTCTTCCATAAGGATATCCTCTGCCTCATGAAGAGCTTTTGAACGCTCTGCAGCATCCAGTGTAGTTCTGGATAATTCCATAGCTGCATCATAATCAGCATTGTTGAATTTACCGTCATTATTTCCGTTTGTTGAATAGAGCAGATCCAGCATGTTGGAAGGATCGCTGTAATCGCCTACCCAACCGTTACGTGAAGAATCATAATCACCGTTACGACGCATAGGTGTGAAACTTGCCCACTCTACGATTTCAACACTTAAATCAATACCAAGCTCAGCCCATGCCTGCTGTAAATACTCAGCAACAACCTTGTGATAACCTGCATCGTTTGTTGAATAAGTGATCTGCGGGAAGCCTTCTCCGTCCGGATAACCTGCATCAGCAAGGAGCTGTTTAGCTTCTTCTAAGTTTGCATCATAGTCTGTTGTATCGATATATGGCTGACCGCCGTTAGCATTGTCCATAAACTGGCTGCCGTCTGTATCAACCCAGCCGGGTCCCATAAAGTTGCTTGCAGGAGAATAGGTACCCTGCATCAAAGTATTGGCAACATATTCACGGTCAATTGCAAGACTCAAAGCCTTACGAACATTTGCATCATTGAAAGGCTCTCTCTGAGTATTAAGGCTCAGATAATAGGTTCCGATGATAGGGTCAACATAGAACTCCGGATTACCCTGTAAAGTAGGAATTTCCTCTGTAGGAACATCCTTAATCATCAAAACTTCACCCGTCTGATATGCGCTGTAAGCTGCATTGGAATCTTCAATAAGATTGAATTTGATTCCGTCAAGCTTGATTGCGCCTGCATTCCAGTAATTAGGGTTCTTGCTCATAAGAATGTATGAGCCGGGTACCCACTCTGATATATAGAAAGGTCCGTTAGAAATATAGGTTTCAGCAGAAGTTGCCCATGCGTCACCGTTTGCTTCAATTGTTGCCTGCTGTACAGGGCTTAAGGTAGCAAAAGCTGCCAGTGAGCCGAAGTATGAGCAAGGTGCGCTTAAATGAACAACTAATGTCTGAGGATCTGTTGCTTCTACCCCAAGTGCATCAATATCACCTGCAACTGCATCATCAAAGCCCTCTACCATAGAAAGAACAGTATCAGCATAAGGAGCTGCTACCATAGGATCGCATACTCTCTTCCAGCTGTATACAAAGTCCTCTGCTGTTAAATCGCTTCCGTCAGACCATTTAAGTCCGTCTCTTAAATGGAAGATCCAGGTAAGACCGTCCTCACTTGTCTCCCAGGACTCAGCCTGTCCCTCTGCAAGTGTTCCGTCCTCTGCTACTGTCAGAAGACATTCAAATGAGTGTAATAACATATTACCGCCATCTACTGCGCTGTTAAGTGCAGGATCGATGGTTTCGGGGTCAGGTCCGACCTGAACAGATAAGATCTTATCCCCTGTAGAACCGGTGCTGACATCCGCAGAATCTGTATTGGTATTTGAATCAGTACCAACATTTGCAGAATTATCAGCATTATTTGTGGAATCACCTGTTGAAGATGTTCCGTTTCCGCCGCATGCTGTCAATGAAACAGTCATAGCTGCTGCGAGAAAAAGTGCTACAATTCTCTTTTTCATAATAATTTCTCCTCCTTTACATATTTTTTATAGCATACTATATTTGTTTACCACATTTAATCTATTTTGTCAATATTATGGCAGGCAGCAAAGTGTCCGCTCTCCACTTCACGCCACTCCGGTACCTCTGCCGCACATCTTTCGGTTGCATGTGGACATCTTGTACGGAAACGGCAGCCGGACGGCGGATTTAACGGGCTTGGAACATCGCCCTCCAATACTATACGTTTACTTGCCCTCGCCACTTTGGGATCCGCAATCGGAATCGAGGAAATCAGACTCCGGGTATATGGATGCAGCGGGCGGGTAATAAGCTCATAGCTGTCCGCAAGTTCCACCATTTTACCAAGGTACATAACTCCGATTCTGTTAGATATATGCTTAACTGCCGAAAGGTCGTGTGCTATGAATAAGTAGGTCAGCCCCATATCAGCCTGTAAATCCTCAAACATATTGATGACCTGTGCCTGAATCGACACATCCAGAGCGGAAATAGGCTCATCACAGACTATAAACTCAGGATTGACCGCAAGCGCTCTTGCTATACCGACCCTCTGCCTTTGTCCTCCGGAAAATTCATGTGGATATCTGTTGGCATGCTCGGAATTAAGTCCGACTCTTCTGAGCATTTCGATAATGATATCATAACGTTCCTGTTTGGTAGCAGCAATTTTGTGGACGTCGATTGCTTCACCGACAATATCACCAACCGTCATTCTGGGATCAAGGCTTGCATACGGATCCTGAAAAACAATCTGCATTCTCTTCCTGTACGGAAGCATATCCGCATACTGTTTATTCTCAACATCAAAAATGACATTATTGTCATAAATAAACTTGCCGCCTGTAGGCTCATAAAGCCTGAGCAGTGTACGTCCGGTTGTAGTCTTGCCACAGCCTGACTCGCCTACCAGTCCGAATGTTTCCCCTTTATTAATAGTAAAGGATACATCGTCTACCGCACGAACATATTTTTTATTCTTTCCATAGCCTCCTGCCGGAAAATACTGGCAAAGATGCTCAATCTGGACTAATTTCTCACTCATTGGCCGCTCCTTTCTCCATTTCCGCTTTCTGATTAAGCCAGCACATTGTATAATGTACCTCGTTAAAATTGGAAACCGGGGGCACTTCTCTTAAGCAGATTTTCATGCATTCTTCGCACCTTGGTGCAAATGAACAGCCCTTTGGCTGATTCAGAAGATCCACAGGCGTTCCTTCAATCGGGATCAGCCTTTCATGCTCTTTGGTATCTAATCTTGGAATGGAACGTATAAGACCTTTGGTATACTGGTGCTTAGGATTGTAAAAAATATCATCTGTTGTTCCATATTCTACAATCTTACCCGCATACATAACCGCGATTCTTTCACACATACTTGCCACAACACCAAGATCATGTGTGATCATTATGATAGCCATACCAAGCTTATCTTTTAACTCCATCATAAGTTCCAGTATCTGTGCCTGTATGGTAACATCCAGCGCAGTTGTAGGCTCGTCTGCTATAAGCAGCTTCGGCTCACACGCAAGGGCAATTGCAATCATTACACGCTGACGCATACCGCCGGAAAGTTCATGGGGATATTGTTTCAGCCTCTTGTCCGGTTCGTTGATACCTACCAGTTCAAGCAGCTCCCTTGCCCTTTCCTTCGCCTGTTTCTTATTTTTATCGGTGTGTAGAAGTATAACCTCCATAATCTGATTTCCGATTGTATACACCGGATTGAGGCTGGTCATAGGGTCCTGAAAAATAATAGATATCTCATTTCCTCTCATTTTTCTCATTTCCCGCTCTGACATTTCCTCAACATGATGACCGTTAAACTCAAGTGTTCCGTCAATCAGCTTGCCCGGATATGCGGTAAGTCCCATAAGGCTGTAAGCCGTAACGGATTTACCCGAACCGCTCTCGCCGACTATACCCAGTACTTCTCCTTCCTTAAGATGAATGGATACGTCATTAAGAGCCTTTACTTCTCCTGCCGGAGTGAAAAAAGAAAGTCGTTCATTTCTTATATCAACCAAATATTCTGACATATTTCCAAACCGCCTTTCCTAATTTTTTAATTTAGGGTCGAAAGCATCACGGAGACCGTCGCCCAGAAGATTGAAACTAAGTATTATAAGGCTTATTAAAATAGCCGGAACAAACAAAAGATACGGATATGTATTAATACCGTTGATTGCATCACTTGCAAGGCTTCCAAGTGAGGGAAGAGGCACCGCCACACCCATACCAAGGAAACTTAGGAAACTCTCGGTAAAAATAGATGAAGGTATCTGTAAAGTCGTGGTAACTATCAAGGTACCGATACAGTTGGTAAGCAAGTGCTTTCTGATGATTTTACCGCTTTTAACACCAAGCGCCCTTGCCGCGGTAACATACTCACTCTCTTTTAACATCAGAACCTGACTTCTGACCATACGCGCCATACCAACCCAGTAAAGCAGCGCAAACACCACAAAAATACTTATAAGGTTTTCGCCTACGACTTTTACCCATCCAAAACCCGCTACATTGGCAAGATTTTTAAGCGGTTCTTTTAAGGCAAAAGACAAAAGAACGATTAAAAGTATATCGGGTACCGTATAAATGATATCTACAATCCTCATCATCACAAGGTCTACCCAGCCCCCGAAGAAAGCGGCTATGGAACCGTATGCGGAGCCTATGATAAGGATGATTCCTGTTGCAATGAGACCTACCAGCAGAGATATCCTGCTTCCCATCATTACACGGATAGCATAATCGCGTCCCATGTTGTCCGTTCCGAATATATGTGGAAATACCGACTCACCGGCGTCAATCCTTGCCTGCTCTTCCGCAGAATACTGCATAGGCCTTAAATTGTTGGCGCCTTTCATCTGGTCTTTGTAATTATACGGATAAAAAGCCGGTACTATAAACGAAAAAATCATTACAATTATGATAACTACAAGAGAAACCATAGCCACTTTATTTTTAATAAGGCGGCGAACACCGTCTTTCCAGAAGCTAACGCTTTCTCTCATTATGACCTGACTCTGCTTTTCCTCCTCGGTAGCAGGGAGAAAATCGTCCGGATTCAGCTTTAATTGAAAACTAAGTGGATTCTGTTTCATATTTATCTTTTTTCTCCTATCTCAATTTAATAACATATGTTATCGTTGATATGTTTAAACCTCAATTTATTTAAGCTTAATTCGAGGATCAACAATCTTGTATAAGATATCTACAACCACATTCATAATGACAATTAACGTCGCAAGGAAAATTGTAGTACCCATGATCAATGTATAATCACGTCCGTTTATTGCACGGATGAATTCACCGCCAAGTCCCGGAATCGTAAAGATCTTTTCCACAACAAAGCTTCCCGTAACCGTATAAGCCAACATCGGACCCACATATGTAATAACCGGAAGTATTGCATTTCTAAGTGCATGCTTAAACAATATGACAACTCCGGAGAGTCCTTTGGCTCTCGCGGTACGCATATAATCCTGACCGAGCACGTCCAGCATAGAAGAACGCATAAGCCGCATAATATATGCGGTCGGATAGAAAGAAAGCGCCATAACAGGCATAATATAGTGCTTCCAGGAGGTAAGCCCCATTGTAGGAAGAATATTCAGATTAACTCCAAGCACATACATAAGCACCGTACATATAACGAAGCTTGGTACTGCAATTCCGCAGGTTGCTATAACGCTTATAAGGCTGTCCAGGAATTTACCTCTCTTAAGCGCCGCAAGACAGCCAAGGGGTATGCCAATTATAAGGGATACCAGTACCGAAATGCCTCCTACCCTTGCAGATACAGGAAATTTCATAAGTATAATATCCATTACCGTACGTCCGCGCTGTTTTAAGCTGTCACCGAAATCTCCCTGCAGTGCATCGCCTATGTAAGTCAGATACCTCTGGAACAGAGGCTTGTCCAAGCCGTATTTCGCCTCCAGCGCTGCGGTAGCCTGAGGGCTTATTGCTTTTTCCGATAAAAACGGTCCGCCCGGAACCATATTCATAAGGAAAAAGGTAAGTGTTGCAACCGCCCAGATAGTAACAATTGCAAGTATAACTCGTTTCATAATATACTTTAACATATTTTCAACTCCTATCAGGTATGTAAAAAATGTAAAAAAGGAACAATAACGTTGCGATTGCGCGAACGTCATTGTCCCTCAACTTACAACACATAATGTTAACAGAAAAAGCCTTTATCTGTCAATGTTTTGATGCAAATTTAATAACATTTGTCCATTTATGACACTTCTGTCACATTCCCATCTTACTCATAATCCCATCTGCATCCACACCCGGATGGGTAAGATATAATCTGCATATCTGTTCGGATAATTCGTTTGAGATATGATATTTCTTAGAGATTTGCACTACTGCCATTCCTTTATCAATGTCTTTGATTATGGCCGGCAGATACTCTTTTATCCGTTCCGCATTAATCTCCCCGGCAGGTTTTGCACCGGTATGAGGGATGCCAATCCTCTCAATATTAAAACTTCCGTCATCCTCGATATGGAGCATCGCCATAGTAATAGGCATATTAAACCTTCTGGGCCCGCAGCTTCCGGGATTCAGCCATGTCTTTCCGTCAATGATTTTCTCTTCATACTTGTGTGAATGGCCGTATATTATCAAGTCATAAGGTGTCAGCTCCACATCAATCTGCTTTTTATTGTGGATTATCAAAACATTAATACCTATATTTTCAATAACGCTTGTTATTGGTAAGGCATCTGCCAGCTCCTTATCTGCATTTCCGCAGACTGCATAGGTTGTTGCTATATTATTAAGCTCATTTATTATAGATATTTTATTTATATCTCCTGCATGAAAAATCATATCACACCCATGCAGATATTCCTTTACTTCTTCCCGCAACAACCCATGCGTATCAGAAATCACGCCGATTTTGTATGACATAAGTATTCACCTTCTCTTCAAACTACCACATTCCTAGCCTGCACTAACCTCTTCAGAGACAGTACCTACGGAAAGTGTATAAGTCTCACCTGTGACAATCTCAGGGCTGCTCAAGATAACAACGGCAAAAGGTAATTCCGGTGTATATGAAACAAGCTCATTACCTGATGTATCTGTTAAGGTAACCTGCGTACCGGCAGATTGATTTCCTACCTTCATGGCTATAACACCCTGCTCTGATGAGCTGAAACTCTGTGCCATGCCTGATGCACCCGTTCCGATAAAGGTTCCGCCTGTAATCACACCACTCACATCATAGTCCAAAGTAGCGGTATCTCCATTTATCGGACCACAAACAGTGATATTTCCACCGGAAATCTCTAATGTGCCGTTTGCATCAATACCGTCTCCGGAAGCCTTTATATACAAATTCCCGCCGGAAATAACTATCGAAGCGTCAGAGAATGTGCCCCTGCCACCTCTACCGCCGCCAAAGCCTTCATTTCCTTCAAGAGGGGTAAAGCCGTCGTTTTCTCCGGATGATCCGTCAAAGTTGACATTCCCCTGTGGGCCTCCAAAACCTTTATTTCCACGGCGGTCTCCAAAGTCGTTATTTTCTCCGTTAACATCAGGAATGCCATTCCCACGAGCTCCGCCAAAATCTCCACCACGATGACCGCCAAAGTTGTCATTCCCACGTGGACCACCAAAACCGCTTGAACCCCTTCCTCCTGCAGCATTTAATCCGTCGTCGGTTGCAACAAGTGTTATATCTCCACCGGAAATTTCCAGATTAAGCGCTTCAAGCCCTTCATAACTCTCCTTAATATTAATTGTTCCGGCTGTAATCGTCAATGCTTCATCGGCGTGAAATCCGTCATCACCGCTTGCTATCTCGAAGTTTCCTCCGTTTACAACGATTGAGGCATTGGAATGAACGGCATCATCCGCGGAATCTATTTTAAATGTACCGTCGCTGATAAGCATATATGCTCCTGCGTTGATACCGTCATCTTCGGCAAAAATATCAAAGGCCCCACTCGCAATATAGACAAATCCAAGCTCTGTATCATCCGAGTTTTCTGCATGTATCCCATCTTTTCCGGCGTCTATGGTTATTTCGGCATTTGCAATCCTCACACTATCGTTTGCATCCAGTCCATGAGAAGCGGAATTTATGGTATAAGTTCCGCTGGTAAAAACAAGGTCATCCTTCGATACTATTCCATGCCCGGCCGGGGATGTAACCATAAGATTGCCGGAACCGTTCAAAGTCAAGTCCTGCTTGGAAAAGATTACGGAATCTATATTGTTTTCATCTACGGCAGTAAAACTTCCCCCATTAGAAAGTGTATTGGATGTATCCGCTGCCAGAGTAATAAATACTTTATCAGCTTCTAATATATAAACCGGTGCGGAAGTTTTACTATTGATATTAACACCGTTAAGTACCAGCTGAGGTTTATCTTTTTTTCCCGCATTTACAACAATCATACCATCATTAAGCGTTCCTGATAAGATATAAGTGCCTTCGTCTGCAATGGTCGCTGTTGTTCCGGATATCTTGACCGAATCTGAATTGCAGGAAATAGAATCCCCGTTAAGTTGAATGAGAACGCTCGTATTTTCGTCATATCCGATTTCGTAATCACGGTCAGTGAACATATCTGAGACATCTTTAGCAGTATCAGTATCTGCCGCATTACTGCTGCTGTTTGCATTTACTGTACTTATGTTAGATGAATTTGCTCCGCATCCATTCAAAAGCAGTGCCATTATTAATATAACATATGTTATTTTTTTCATGCTAATCCTCCATTTATACTTAAGGCAAATTTTAACTTCACACTAAAACCTCATTTTTAGAGTTCCGCAACAACAGTTTCCTGCCTTGAAACACTGATTTCAAGGTTGCCGTTTCTGCATCGCAGCTCATCGATAAGTTCTTTTTCCTTACCTGCATCCTTAAGGATAACATCATATGTAAGACGGAACATACTGCCCATGTTCGTTGTTTTCACATGTACAAGTTCGCATGAAGTAGTGTACTTATCAAAAACCTCTTCAAACACTCCCGAATAATCCAAATCCTCGGGAATAGCGATATTGAATGTCTTGTACATAGCGGCATTCTTTTTTGCCCCAAAATCGATATGATTATAAATAATGAACATAATACACATAACAACCGTAAATAAAGCGGCAAAACCAAGATATCCCATTCCCGCAATCAAACCGGCACCCATTGCAAGAAACAACGCTCCAATCTCTTTAGCGGTTCCGGGTGCGGAACGGAATCGTACCAGACTAAATGCTCCCGCAACGGCTACACCCGTACCGACATTGCCGTTGACCATCATAATGACAATACACACAACTGCCGGAAGCAGTGCCAGCGTTACCACAAAGCTTTTCGTATAACGTGTTCTATACATATAGCAGATAGCCATAATCAAACCAAGGATTAGCGAAAATCCTAAGCAAAGCAGAAAATCGGTCACACTGATAACAACCGAAAAATCAGAATCAAAAAGTCCGTTAAATAATGGATCAAGCATTTGATGAGACCTCCTTTAATTGTGGATATATTATCGTCCGATAAGCGGTTCCATATTTGGAAAATGAAGTTTTATATATATGTTCTTCCGATAAAATATTAAGCATCCAAAGGGGAATACCTGTCGAACATTTTATCTCCATCAAAACTTTTCCATCCTCCAAAAGAGGGGTCCCCCATACATCGGATTCAAGTGAGATATCTTCCTGCCTGCATAAAATATTATCATCAAAGGTAACACGGAAATCACCGCCATCCGGTGAATAATATGCTTCACGCTCATATGAAAGGAATACAACAGGATGAAGATTTTCATAATAGGATAGGAAATAATCAATTTCTTTAGATATCTGTGATTCTTCCTCACAAGACTCTTCTCCCGCCACCCAGTTCATAGCAGAAATCTCGGAAAGCGGAAGCCTTCGCTTATAAACAACAGATTGGTATTTCTTTTTAAGTTCCACGAAAACCGTGCTTTTGGGTTTTGCCTTATTATAACTACGTATACGAAGTTTTTCCTTATATGCAGGGCCTTCAATTGATTTTCTTATCAATCTGTAATTATCCGTATCAAAATAAATATTGCGGATAACGGTGCGCCCGTATTCATCCAACGCCATATACGGTTCCATAGCCTTAATTATTTTTTCTTTCTGTTCCTGCGTAATTATGTATTTTAACTCATAGCGCATGAAAACGTTTTGATATTTCATTACAATATCCTCCTTTTCGCTGCTATTATAATTATGAAAACTTAATCCAACTTTAAAATTATAAAAAATTTTCTAATATTATTACTTCAATTACCTATTGACAGAACATTATTGTTCTGATACATTGAGTATATAGTACTTTATTGTTCTTGTTATTTAGTTTTCAGTACATAGTTGTTCTTTTCTTATATTTTAATTTGTGTTACCATTTTTTCATGGAGGCTCAAATTATGCAAATTGGTGAAAACATTAAAAATTTACGAATAGAAAAGGGTATGACACAAAAACAATTAGGTGAAAAATGTGGCATTGCCGATTCAGCAATAAGAAGATATGAACTTGGAGGCGCCAATCCCAAAAGGGAGACTCTGAAAAAAATAGCTGATGCATTAGGCGTTTCAATATATGAATTAACCGGCGAATTTCAAGATATACCTCATATTGGTGAACAAATAAGAAAATATAGAACCGAAGCCGGATTATTTTTAACGCAATTAGCACATCATTTAAAGGTAACTGATCAAACACTTTACAAATGGGAACAAGGAATAATTCAACCTAAGGCAGAACAACTTCTGAAAATATGTAAAATACTTAATATCTCTATAAATGATTTGTATGGCGTACATTTAAACTCGGATATGAAGTTAACCCAGGAAGAAAAACAGTATCTTGAAAAATACCGATTTATTTCCCAATATTCACCAGATGGCATTGATGCCGTTAACTATATAATGGACAGAGAATATAAGATTGCCCGGCAGATACGTGATAATGAAATACACAAAGAAGAAATTACAGATATTACTCCGTTTGATTAGCACCATGACAATACAATATCCTTAACAGGGGAGCCAATGGGGCGATTACGTCAGCTGCTGGACGAAAGGAAAGGAGCTGGTGCCA
>JAFLTH010000027.1 GCA_022510525.1 Lachnospiraceae bacterium
TTAGCGCCGCAGAATGCGTCAACCACGAAGAGTCTCTTGTTGGAGAGCTCATCCTGAGCCAGCTTCTTTACTACCTTCCAGGCATCCTCTGTCATAGGATGGTTATCATTCTTGTATTCATCAGAAGTCCACCAAACGGTATCCTTGGAGTTTGAATCCATTACGATATACTTATCTTTGGGAGAACGACCTGTATAAATACCAGTCATAACGTTAACTGCACCGAGTTCACTCACCTGTCCTTTTTCGAAACCTTCCAAATTAGATTTTGTCTCTTCTTCAAATAACTGATCATAAGAAGGGTTGTAAACAATTTCTGTGGTTCCGGTAATGCCGTACTTGCTTAAATCGATTTGTGCCATCTTACATTTTACCTCTTTTCTTCATATTTTTGGAAAGATAAGTAAGGAAAAAATACCCAACTTCCCTTCTATTATTATACATAATTAATCGAGACAATCAAGCTTTTTTGATTAATTAAAAGTGATAATTGGCAGTTTTGGGTTGAAAATCGCATTAATATAAGTTACAGTGTAGAGTGGAGGGAATTGTGATGGACAATTTATATCTGGTGATGCCCGCTTATAATGAGGCGGAAAATATAGAAGATGTAGTGAATGCCTGGTATCCTTTGCTGGAAGGTAAGGGGGAGGGTTCAAGGCTGGTTGTGGCGGACAGCGGAAGTACGGACAATACACATAAGATACTTAAGCGTCTTATGGACAGCTATCCTAAACTTGAAGTTCTTTCCGATACCGGAAAACAGCATGGTCCCAAACTTATGGCGTTATATGGCTACGCAATCGATAAAGGTGCGGATTATATTTTTCAGACGGATTCCGATGGGCAGACCAATCCGGATGAATTTAATAAGTTCTGGAAAATGAGGGTAAAATATGATGCAGTCATCGGTAAGCGTCCGTCGCGTGGGGATGGAAAATTTAGAAAGTTTGTGGAGAAAGTCCTGTGCCGGATACTTAGAGTTTATTTTAAAGTTTCCGTGCCGGATGCGAATGCACCGTTTAGACTCATGAAGACAGAACTGGTCTCAAAGTATCTTAAAAGACTTCCGGACCGGTATGACCTTCCCAATGTAATGCTTACGACTTATTTTGCTTATTTCAGGGAAAATATAAAGTTTGTGAATATTTCTTTCAGACCCAGACAAGGCGGTGTTAATTCACTCAATATTCCTAAAATAGTCAAAGCGGGATGGAAGGCGCTGCATGACTTCCGGCTGCTGCGCAAGGACATGTTGAAGTAATGAAGAGAAAGTTGCCGGCTGTTAGTATTGCAGGTATTAATTTATATACAAGTATAGTGGATCAATAAAATGTTAAGGTTATTTATATGAAAAAATTAAGAAAAGATAATTTGGAATTGCTGGCTGTCATAGTATTTATATTTGCGGCAACATTTGTTCTTTTGCTAAAAAGTCCGCTTAATTTCTGGCTTCGGGGCGATGCGGAAACAGATTCCAGTGTTTATAAGACGGTGGCATTTATGATGAACAAGGGCTATATGCCATACAGGGACAGCTTTGATCATAAAGGCCCATTGACTTATTTGGTCAATCTTCTTGGTATGCAGTTTGATGAGTATTGCGGTGTATGGATTATGGAATTTATCACTGTTTTTGCAACTTTTGCGGGAATATATAAAATTGCAAGGCTGCGCTGCAATAAAATATTTTCCTGCTTGTGTATATTGATATGCGGCTCTCTGCTGTATGATTATTTCGAGGGCGGTAATATGGTAGAAGAGTATGCTATGCCGTTTATCGCAGTTTCTTTATATATTTTTCTGGATTATTTTTTGAATCTTAAAATAAGCAAATTGCGGCTGGCAGTCTGTGGAGGCTGCCTTGGCGCGGTTTTTCTGTTAAGACCCAATATGATATCTGTATGGATGGTTTTTGCAATTGCCGTACTTATTGATTGTATAATTAAGAAAAAAAATGCGGATTTGTTGAAGTTCATAGTCTTTTTCCTGATTGGTTTTGTTGTTGTGACCCTGCCTGTATTTATATGGCTTGCCGCAAACGGATGCTTTGGTGCTTTTATCGAAAATTATATACAGTTCAATGTGGTGTATTCCTCTGCTAAAGGAGCAGGAGATAAGTGGAATGCTTACTTTTATTTCATAAATAAGACACTGATAATCTTTGCATTGTTAATTATGGGATATATATGCAGTATAAAGTGTGAATTTATTGCAAAGGATAAAACTGCAATAAAAGATAAATTCACAATAGATACCGGATTTTTATACGTGACATATTTAATCTATCTGCTTGTGACAATACTTTTGATTGCAATGTCGGGAATGCCGTATGCGCATTATGGGATGATTCTTGTACCGGCAATAGCGTTTCCTATGGCGGAATTGTTTGCACTAACAGGTTTGAAAAATAATGGGAATGCGACAACTTTGCTCATAATATTGTATATGGTCGGAGCAATTGCAATGCCTAAGTGGTTAACAACTTCCGGTGATATGGTAAATAAGTATAATGACAGAGCAGTTGACCATCATTCCGATATGGTAAAAGGGGTATGCGAGCTGGTTGGGGAAAATACAAACGAAGATGAACGAATTTCCGTATATGGCAATGGAGATATTATTTATCTTGTAAGTAACAGACTTCATGCTACAAGATATTCCTATCAGTTTCCGATAGGCGAGATTGCACCGGCTATGATGGATGAGTATTTTGAGGAACTTGAAAATGAATTGCCGCCTGTAATCGTTATATGGGAAAGGCAGGCGGATGAACGGATTGAGAGCTTTTTGAATGAGAATAATTATACGGAAATCAGCGACAGTTCGTCGTATGATATTGGGAAGAGCAGGGTCTTTTTGATTAGCAGACGCAATTTCGGTTAGCCGGGAAAATAATAGTTGTAATTTTTATCAGTATTGGATATAATATAATTAACCTGGAATGCACGATAATTCTTGTTATTTTGAACCTACAGTTACTTTAAACGGGATTCCTATATCTTCATGCGGATGTCAGGCCTCCGGTCTTAGAACTTTGTGCAGGGGAAGGCAGAAGTGTGATTGCGGTTACCCACCTAGCCATAGCTAGGAGTCAAAATACAAGATCCGGCATTTTGGGGGATTAATGTGATAGAAAAGCAGTCAATAGACTGCTTTTTCTTTGTCTGTATTTTTTGTATAATAAAATATATTTTACGGTTATATACTTAAAAGAAAGCTTAGTTAATTTTGTGACGAGCAGGATAGTTGATATGCGAAATGGTAACAATCTTAAAAATCTAATTAAATTAATATGTATACTGGCAGGAATGGTTTTATTATTCCGTCTATGGTATGGACAGATGGAAAGAGGAAGAGAGAAAAAGGCACCTGAAGGAGAAGCAATAAGTGTAGAGGATGTGAATATTCTTCTTAAGGCATTAAATCTTGACATTGAATTTCAATCTGAAATATCAACCGGAGAAATGCAAACAGATGAAAGCAAAGTAGATGAGACAGATTCCGAGACATACAGAGCAGATACAGACTTCAAATATCTTACATACGAACAATACAAAATAATATATGACTACATAGATGGCGCATCCAAGGAAATTCCTGATTTTGCAGACAAATATGAGGATGCCCATACCTTTTTAAAAGAAGACTGGTATCAGGCCTTCCAGCTTATGCTTGCCTACTATGATACGGAATCTTCTATATGGAAAACCACTTTATTTATTTTAAAGACTGATACAGAGGAAAATAAACTCTATACTCCCGAAAGTGAATACACATATCTCTCTTCGTCCTTTGCCTCCTCACAGTTTAACAAAGAAGAGGTCTATGTGAAAAATAATGAACTGCTGACCAGTATACGGGTACTGGATGAAAGGACTATTCTGGAAAATGTCTGGGTGATGGAAGTGTCGGATTATGAACAGAGACTTAATGATAGTGTTAACTTAGCTGATATTGATAAATCTGACAATGATGATAATAAGTTTATATTGGAATGCTTTTATCATCAATTAAATTTTACTTTAACAACTAATGATTCTGCTCAGCGGGAGCAGGTGGCTGACCTGACCTTTGAAGGCGGAAAACTAATAAAAGCAGAGTGCAAAAGCAATAAAATAAACGGTAAACTTCTAAGCGTATCGGAAGATTCTATGGAAATAGAAGGCCATGGAACTTATAAAACAGAAGATGGACTGGAAGTCTATAAACTTTACGGTACATTGCAGACTCAGAAGAAAAGCGATCTGATGATAGGCTATGACTATACCGATTTTGTGGTACATAATAATAAAATCTGTGCCTGTCTGGTTTCCAGAGAAGGTGAGCTTGACCAGATCAGAGTGCTTTTAAAAAATACCGCAAACAGCAGCTATTATTTTGATGAGGTTCTGGTCAATGTAGACGGGCAGCAGACCCTGGTAAAAGCCGATGAAATTAAGACCGGTGAGAGGCTTTCTTTTCAGAGTAGTGCATTGACCGATAGAGTCAATATTGAAATAGAAGGAGTAAATAAGGGAGATAATTCTTACAGAGGTAAACTGGAATTTTATAAGACAAGTCAGGGCATGGCAATTATCAATGAGGTACCGCTTGAGGAATATTTATATGCGGTTGTGCCAAGTGAGATGCCGTCATATTATCCGATGGAGGCTCTGAAAGCTCAGGCAGTATGTGCCAGAACTTATGCGTATCGTCATATTTTACATGCGGGACTTGCCGATTTTGGCGCACACTTAGACGATACAACATCTTATCAGGTATATCATAATATTGCCGAAAACTCGGCAACCACCACTGCAGTAAAGGAAACCGACAGTATGATGCTGTATTATGAGGGTGAACTTGCGGAAAATTATTATTATTCCACCTCCTGCGGTTATGGCACCGATACTACCATATGGAAGACAGAAGCGGCACAGCATATTCCGTATATTAAAGGTGTAAAGATTGCTGCAAAGGAGTCACAGGAGAACTCCCTAGGTGCGGATGAGCTTAAGGAAGAGGCAAACTTTGCATCCTATATAAAGAGTGTGGATGAAGCAGATTTTGAAAGCAATGAAGCCTGGTACAGATGGCAGTATGAGGTTGAGGACTTGGATGCAGATGCAATGTTAGAGAGACTGAAAGAGCGTTATAAGGCGAATGCGTCACTTATCCTTACCCGAAAAGAAAATGCAGGTGAGTATTACTATATATCCGAGCCTGTTGAAAAGCTGGGTACGATTAAGGACATAAACATAAGTAAAAGAGGAGAGGGCGGGATTGCCGATGAGCTTATTATTACAGGCAGTAAGGCGGTCATAAAGGTAATCTCCGAATATAATATACGAAGAATCCTCTGTGACGGGAAAAACAGTGTTATCAGACAGGATGGAAGCAGTGTGGCAGCAGGTACGCTTCTTCCAAGCGCCTTTTTAATAATAGAGACTGGAAAAAGTAACGGGGATGTGGTAGGATATACAATAATTGGCGGCGGTTACGGGCATGGCGTCGGTATGTCGCAAAACGCTGCCAAAGAAATAGGCAGTCTGGGCTATGGTTATGAGGAAATCCTTGGAATATTTTTTGCAGACTGTGAGGTACGTAAATAAATGAGAACTATTAGAAGATTATACTATATAATCAAAGATTTTTCACTGCAGATGACACGTAAAAACATAAGTGCGTTTGCAGCCAGCGCAGCCTTCTTTTTGTTTTTATCACTTGTGCCGTTACTTATGTCTTTGTGTGCGGTATTGCCATATACTTCATTGACGGCGGATGACCTTATTACGGCAATACTTAAAGTGATGCCCAATGCCATAGAAGGATTTGTGGAAAGGGTAGTATATGACGTGTATGCAAGGTCTGCGGGTACGATTACCATATTTGCAATACTGACTATCTGGTCGGCAGCCAAGGCTATGCTGGCATTGATACAGGGGCTTAATGAAGTGAATGATATAGAAGAGAACCGCGGCTATATATTGCTTAGATTTATAGCCTGTATCTATACCGTTATAATGCTCGTTGCGATTCTTCTTTCTATTTTTATAATGGTATTCGGAAATGTCATTGTTGATATCGCGCTTAAGGATTTTCCGCAGCTTAAACTTGTCGTACAGCTTGTTATGAGATTCCGCTTCATATTTTCATGGCTCATACTGACTTTTATATTTGCACTTATTTATTCGCTGGTACCCAGCGGAAGGCTTAATTTTAACAGGCAGATTCCGGGAGCCGCCTTTTCCGCAGTAGTATGGAGTGCGGCATCCTATGTGTTTTCGGTATATGTAGAAAGCTTCAACGGCTTTGAAACATATGGAAGTCTTACGACTGTTGTTATTTTGATGTTCTGGTTTTATATGATGATGTATATACTTCTGATTGGAGCCAACATCAACCGGTATTTTGGACCTGTTTATAAATTCCTGTTTGGATGGCTTGACAAGTCCGCAAAAACTCATTAAACTATAACAAGATTATATATAAAGGCTGTGAAGGTGTAAGTAGGACAGTATTTTCTTACAGAGAGAGGAAGTCATCGGCTGGAAACTTCCTTAAGTTCAGATAATGTCGCGAATTTCCCACCGGAGCCGTCCGGGTGAAAAGAAGTATCTTATTAGTCCGGGACGTGAGCGCACGTTACGCGTATTGAGTGTCCGTTTATTTGTGAAATTAACGGAAAGCAGGGTGGTACCGCGGAATATTTCGTCCCATGTGTTTATGCGCATGGGATTTTTATATTTAAAACATTATTTGTAGAAAGGAAAAAGCTGATGAAAGAAAAATTAGAGCAGATTAAAGCTGAAGCGCTTAAGCAAATTGAAGCAAGTGACGCTTTGGAGAAGTTGAATGAGGTGCGTGTCAACTTTCTTGGTAAAAAGGGAGAACTGACCGGCGTTTTAAAAGGAATGAAGGATGTGGCGCCGGAGGAGCGGCCTAAGATAGGTCAGCTTGTAAATGAGGCAAGAGAGCAGATCGAAAGCGTATTGGAAGAAGCCATAACCAAAATGGAAAAGGCCGCAAGAGAAGCTCAGATGAAGGCTGAGGTTATAGATGTAACTTTGCCGGCGAAAAAAAGTAAAAAAGGCCACCGTCATCCCAATACGATTGCGATGGAAGAGGTAGAGCGTATTTTTGTCGGTATGGGATATGAGGTTGTTGAAGGACCTGATATAGAAACGGATTACTATAACTTTGAGGCATTGAATATTCCGGCAGACCATCCGGCTAAGGATGAACAGGATACCTTTTATATAAACGGTGATATTCTGCTGCGTACGCAGACTTCGGGAACACAGGTGCATGAGATGGAAAAAGGTAAACTGCCGATACGTATGCTGGCACCCGGAAGGGTATTCCGTTCGGATGAGGTTGATGCTACACATTCTCCGTCCTTCCATCAGATTGAAGGTCTTGTAATTGACAAGCATATCACCTTTGCTGATTTAAAAGGAACATTGGCGGAGTTTGCAAAGGAACTCTTTGGAGAGGATACCAAAGTTAAATTCAGACCGCATCACTTCAATTTCACGGAGCCTAGTGCTGAGATGGATGTAAGCTGCTTTAAGTGTGGCGGAAAAGGATGTCGTTTCTGCAAGGGTTCCGGCTGGATTGAAATCCTTGGCTGCGGTATGGTACATCCTAACGTGCTTCGTATGAGTAAGATAGATCCGGAGAAATACTCGGGGTTTGCGTTTGGAATGGGACTTGAGAGGATTGCATTGCTTAAGTATGAGATTGATGATATGAGGCTTTTATATGAAAATGATATTAGGTTTTTGAAACAGTTTTGATGGACGGACGAACTGAGAGCAGGTCAGGCAGCGAAAATGGTTACCGCTTCAAGACACGCTTTCGCTCCGTTAAAAACGTAACGGTACTAAGGATTTTGCTATGCAAAATCCAAGTGCCGACGTTTTTATAGGGTCTTTCAGCGGAAATCCATTTCCACTGCCTGACCCGCTCTCAGTTCTGGGTATCGAAAAAAAATAAGATTAGATAAATAAGATAATATATAATTTGTATTAAGAAAGGAAATAAAGATATGAATACAGCATTATCGTGGATTAAAGCATATGTACCGGAATTATCTTGTACGGATCAGGAATATGCGGATGCAATGACTTTGACCGGGACTAAAGTAGAGACATACGAAAAATTAGATAAAAATTTACAGAATATAGTTATAGGACAGATTGAAAAGATAGAAAGGCATCCCGATGCTGATAAGCTGATAGTTTGTCAAGTTAATATTGGATCCGAAGTTATACAGATAGTAACCGGTGCTCCTAATGTTAAAGAAGGGGATAAGGTTCCTGTTGTACTGGACGGCGGTAAGGTGGCCGGAGGTCATGACGGGGGACCGCTTCCGGAGGACGGTATTGTGATTAAGGCCGGGAAGCTGCGTGGGATTGAGTCTAATGGGATGATGTGTTCCATAGAGGAGCTTGGTTCGTCAAGGGATATGTATCCTGAGGCTCCTGAGCTTGGAATTTATATTTTTCCGGAGGATGCACAGGTTGGTGCGGATGCTATAGAGGCTCTCGGACTAAGGGATACCGTGTTTGAGTATGAAATTACTTCCAACAGGGTAGACTGCTATAGTGTTCTTGGCGTGGCAAGAGAGGCTGCCGCTACTTTCAGAAAGCCTTTTATCGCGCCTAAGGTTGAAGTGAAGGCAAATAATGAAAAAGTGGAGGACTATGTAAGCGTAGTGGTAGAAGATACAGAGCTTTGTCCAAGGTATTGTGCAAGGGTTTGTACAAATATTAAGATAGGACCGTCTCCTAAGTGGATGCAGAGAAGACTTGCGGCAAGCGGAATACGTCCCATCAACAATCTGGTTGACATAACTAACTATGTCATGGAAGAATACGGTCAGCCTATGCATGCTTTTGATCTGGATACGGTAGCAGGGCATAAAATCATAGTACGCCGTGCCAAGGACGGGGATGAATTCCAGACTTTGGACGGACAGATGCGTAAATTGGACAGCGATATGCTGATGATTTGTGATGCCGAGAAACAAATCGGTATTGCGGGCATTATGGGTGGTGAGAATTCCAAGATAACAGATAATGTGAAGACCGTATTGTTTGAAGCGGCTACTTTTAACGGTGCCAATATAAGAAAATCCGCTAAGAGGCTCGGACTCCGTACCGATGCTTCCGGTATTTTTGAAAAAGGTCTGGATCCACGTAACGCAGAGGCTGCCATTGACAGAGCCTGCCAGCTTATATATGAGCTTGGCTGCGGTGAAGTAGTGGACGGTATGGTGGATGTTTGTGTACCCTTAGATGAACTTAGAAGGATTAAGTTTGACAGCAAGCGAATTAACGATCTTCTTGGAACCGATGTTTCGGAAAAGGAGATGGAAGAGATTTTTGCAATGCTGGAGCTTGAGTTGGAAACAGAAGCAGATGGCAGTAAGGTGCTTGTTATCCCGTCATTCAGACAGGATTTGGAGGGTATTGCCGATATTGCGGAAGAAGTTGCGCGTTTCTACGGATATGATAAAATACCTATGACGCTTCCCAGCGGTGAGGCAACTACAGGTAAATTGTCATTTAAACTAAGGATAGAGCAGAAGGCAAGAGATGTTGCGGAATACTGCGGATTTTCACAGGGAATGTGCTATTCTTTTGAGAGTCCCAAGGTATTTGATAAACTTTTGCTGGACAAAGATGATGCATTAAGACGTGCAATTGTTATCGCAAATCCGTTGGGCGAAGATTTTTCAATTATGAGAACCATTTCACTGAATGGTATGCTTACAAGTCTTGCAACCAACTATAACAGGAGAAATAAGGATGTGCGTCTCTATGAGCTTGGCAATATCTATCTGCCTAAGAGTCTGCCGCTGACTGAGCTGCCGGAGGAAAGAATGCAGTTTACGCTGGGTATGTACGGAGACGGAGATTTCTTTACTATGAAGGGTGTGGTAGAGGAATTCTTTGACAGCATTGGAATGGATAAAAATATTACTTATGATCCAAATGCCGGAAAGAACTTCCTTCATCCCGGACGTCAGGCCAATATCATATATGAGGGAAAGGTACTCGGCTTCCTTGGCGAGGTACATCCCGAGGTATGTGATAACTATGATATGAAGACCAAGGCATATATTGCAGTGCTGGATATGCCGGAGGTAGAGCCTTTTGCAACCTTTGACAGAAAGTATGAGGGAATTGCAAAATATCCGTCAGTATCCCGTGATATCAGTATGGTTGTTCCAAAGAATATTATGGTAGGTCAGATTGAGGAAATGATTGTTCAGCGTGGCGGAAAGCTTCTTGAGGAATATAAGCTGTTTGATATCTATGAGGGAAGCCAGATTAAAGAAGGATTTAAGTCGGTGGCGTATTCGATTACTTTCAGGGCAAAGGACAGGACACTTGAAGAAGCTGATGTTTCAGGAGTTATGAAGAAGATACTGAACGGACTTGAAGGTATGGGGATTGAGCTTAGGAGTTGATGATACGGGCGAACTGCGAGAAAGAAAGGAGAAATATATATGGAAAATAAAAATTCTTGGGAAATGTATGATGCTAAGCAGTTGAAAGAAATTGACGTATTCGCTAAAGAATACATGGATTTCTTAAATAACGGTAAGACAGAAAGGGAATGTATAGAAGTTATAGTGAATAAGATTGAAGCCGCGGGCTATCAGGAGCTGGATTCACTTATAAGAAAAAAGAAAGCGCTTAAATATGGAGATAAGGTATACTCAGTATGGATGAACAAATCCATTGTTATGTTCCAGATTGGAAAAAGACCTATGACAGATGGATTGAACATATTGGGTGCGCATATTGACTCACCGCGTCTGGATGTGAAACAGAATCCTTTATATGAGGATGGCGGTTTTGCTTATCTTGATACGCATTATTACGGCGGTGTCAAGAAATACCAGTGGGTGACGATTCCGCTTGCAATACATGGCGTGATTGTTAAAAAGGATGGAACCACGGTAGAAGTTAATATCGGTGAGGATGAGGACGATCCGGTATTCTTTGTATCCGACTTATTGATTCATCTGGCCGATGAGCAGCTTGAAAAGAAAGCTTCCAAGGTCATCGAAGGAGAAGCATTGGATATTATAATCGGAAACAAACCTCTTGTTATCGATAAAAAGAATAGAAAAGATGAAAAAAACGATAAGGCTGAAAAAGATGCCGTAAAGAAAGGTATTCTTGAAATCCTGAAAGAGAACTATGAAATAGAGGAAGAAGATTTTATTTCTGCAGAGCTTGAGATAGTTCCGGCAGGAAATGCAAGAGAAGCCGGGTTTGACAGGAGCATAATCTTAGGCTATGGTCAGGATGACAGGGTGTGTGCCTTTTCTTCTCTTAAAGGTATGCTTGAGATTGGCAGGACTGACAGGACAGCCTGCTGTATTCTGGTGGATAAAGAGGAGATTGGAAGCGTAGGAGCTACCGGAATGAGATCTCACTTTTTTGAAAATGCGGTAGCTGAAGTAATGAATCTGACCGGCAATTATAATGAACTCAATCTAAGAAGATGTCTCTCCAGGTCATGTATGCTTTCATCGGATGTAAGCAGTGCATTTGATCCGAGTTACGCTGCAAGTTTTGATAAGAAAAACGTCGCATATCTTGGCTGCGGTATGGTGTTTAACAAGTTTACCGGTTCAAGAGGCAAGTCCGGCTCCAACGATGCCAATGCCGAATATCTTGCACATATAAGAGATATTTTTGAAAAAGAAAAAGTGAATTTCCAGACTGCCGAGCTTGGAAGAGTAGATTTGGGCGGCGGCGGAACCATTGCCTATATCCTTGCACTGTATGGCATGAACGTGATTGACAGCGGCGTTGCGGTACTTAATATGCATGCGCCATGGGAAGCTACCAGCAAGGCTGATGTATATGAGGCAAAGAGAGGTTATGTGGCATTTCTTGAGAATGCTGACATATAAAAAGAGGACAATGAGTTGAAAAAATCGGATTTTTATTTTGACCTGCCATATGAACTTATTGCTCAGGATCCCCTGGAAGACCGCTCATCATCAAGGCTGCTTTTATTAAATAAGGTTACTGGAGAAACAGAACACAAATACTTCAGGGATATCGTAGATTTTCTTGACCCCGGAGACTGCCTTGTCTTAAACGACACCAAGGTAATTCCCGCAAGGCTCATCGGTGTCAGGGAAGATACCGGCGCCGGGGTAGAAGTACTTCTTTTAAAAAGAAAAGAAAACGATATATGGGAAACCTTGGTTAAGCCCGGCAAAAAGGCTAGGCCCGGAATGAGGCTTGTTTTTGGGAACGGACTTCTTAAGGCTGAGGTACTGGACATAGTAGAAGAGGGAAACCGGCTTATAAAGTTTGAGTATGACGGAATTTTTGAAGAGGTATTGGATGCGCTTGGCGAAATGCCGCTGCCTCCTTACATTACTCACAAATTGGAGGATAAGAGCAGATACCAGACTGTTTATGCGAAATATGAGGGCTCCGCGGCCGCACCGACCGCGGGTCTCCACTTTACCGGCGAACTTCTTGAAAAGATTGAAAAAAAGGGTGTTGATATCGCTTATGTTACATTGCATGTCGGACTCGGTACTTTTCGTCCTGTAAAAGCGGATAATATTCTGGAACATCATATGCATTCCGAATATTACTATGTACCTGCCGGGTCTGCCGATAAGATAAACAAGGCTAAGGAAAGCGGACACCGTGTAATCTGCGTAGGCACCACAAGCTGCAGGACTATTGAGAGCGCCGCGGATGAAAACGGAAAACTGCATGAATGTAACGATAATACGTCAATTTTTATATATCCGGGTTATCAATTTAGAGTGACGGATGCTTTGATAACTAATTTCCATTTGCCGGAATCTACGCTGGTAATGCTGGTATCTGCGCTTGCCGGAAGAGAGCAGGTTCTCCATGCATATGAAGAAGCAATACAGGAGAAATATAGATTTTTTAGTTTTGGAGACGCAATGTTTATCACAGACAACTTTACAAAAATCCGATAATATGCTAAGTTAGGCATATATAGTTGAGAAAGGCAGATTATACAATGGAAGAAAGAAGAAAAAACCGACGGATTGAATTGGAAGGTACAATACAGATTAAAAACATGGACGGCTCCTCGGAAATGGCAGCTATACAAGTGACGGATGTTTCTAAGACAGGAATGGGTTTTGACTATTCCGGTCAATTGTCAATCGGTACAATATATGAAGCCCATCTTGTAATCTGGACTAAAGAAACGCTGCATGTATTTCTTGAAATAGTCAGAATTAATCAGGCTGATGATAATAAGTATAATTATGGTGCTATTTTTGTCGGAATGTCCGAGATGGACAGCAAGAGAATAGAAACATATGATACTATCGCAAATATGGAGAATAATGAGCAGTAATGAAACCTGAAAAGAGGCTTAATCTGTGGCTGGAACTGGCCGTTATTTTCATATCAGTCCTCTGCCTGATGCTGCTTGTCTATCTGGTTGTGGTTTTATCATTTCAAAGCGGGGATAAATCTGCATCCGAGACAATGAGCATTGCCGTAAGGATTGCACAGAGTATTTATGATAACCCCACCGATACGCAAGTAGCTGCAGTTAGTCTTATGCTACGCTATTTTGCACATCTTGCCTTGTTTTTTGTTGTAGGTTTTGTGACTACATTTGTAAGTATGGTGATTTTTAGAAAATACTTTCGTATTCTCGGAGTGCTTGCTTCCGGTTGGGCCTGCTATATGCTGGCTTATTATACGGAATATTATAAACAGTATATTGATGGAAGACATTTTCAGATGACCGATGTAAAGTTAAATTGGTATGGAAGTATAGCCGGAATTTGCTGTATGGTGGTATCGTATTTTATGAATAAGATTCTGGTAAAGTTGTCATCATAAACAGTTTGTTTTGATTGTTAATCTTTATAATCAGTTAGTGCTGCCAAGTTTAGATAAATCTTCAAAAAAAGCAGGATAACTTATGTTTACTACATCACGTCCGTTTATTACCGTTTCACCGTCAGCAATCAAAGCCGCAATAGCAAAGCTCATAGCAATTCTATGGTCTGCACAAGATTCAATAACAGCTCCGTGAAGCTCTTTTCCACCCTCAATTATCATACCGTCATCGGCACCGGTAATTTTAGCGCCCATTGCACTTAAATTTTCTACCATAACATCAATTCTGTTGGATTCCTTTACCTTTAATTCCGCAGCATCTTTTATAATAGTGGTTCCTTCTGCGGCTGCCGCCATTATATTGATAATTGGCAGCTCATCTATTAGAGTCGGAATGATATCCCCTTCAATGGTTATTCCATGCAATGAAGATGATTTTACAAGGATATCCGCTGTCGGTTCACCGTCAAAATTTTCATTCAATAACGTAATATCTCCGCCCATTTCAATCGCAACTTTAATAATTCCGTCTCTTGTAGGGTTAATGCCTACATTTTTGATAAGAATTTCCGAATTGGGTACAATCAATCCGGCAGCTATAAAATAAGCAGCAGAAGAAATATCGCCCGGCACATTTACAAACTGAGCCGTTAAATCCGGTTGTGGTTTAATGATTGCGGTTTTGCCTTCGGTATGTACATCTGCCCCGAAATAGCGCAGCATTATTTCGGAATGATTCCGGCTTATTACAGGCTCACTCACTCTGGTTTCTCCATCTGCATAAAGCCCTGCAAGCAGAATAGCGGATTTGACCTGCGCGGAAGCTACCTTGGAATGATAATCGATTCCATGTAACGGCTTTCCCGTAATACGAAGCGGTGCACAGTCGTTACCGTTTATGCTTATTATATCCGCGCCCATCATAGAAAGCGGCTCTATTATCCTTTTCATAGGCCGTTTCTGTATTGAAGCATCTCCTGTAAGTGTAGTCTCAAAAGGCTGCGCCGATAAAATGCCGGAAATCAGACGGGTGGTAGTGCCGCTGTTACCGGTATCCAGAGTGTCGGCAGGAGCGCTGAGGCCATTCAGACCTTTTCCATGAATCAATATCTTATCCGGAGTATTCTCAATTTCTATTCCAAGTTTGCGGAAACAATCAATGGTGGACAGACAATCTGCACCTTGTAAAAAATTTCTGACTTCCGTAGTTCCCTTGGCAAGTGAGCCGAACATTACGGCTCTATGTGAAATTGATTTGTCTCCGGGGATTGTTACTTCTCCATGTAGCCCGTTTATCTTTGTAATACCCATATTTTATACCTCATACTTTTATTAATTGATAAGTTGTAGATGTGCAGGAATTAACCTTTTTCACAGCCTGTTCTCTCGGACCATTCACATTATTTCTTGGTATGAATCGAATATCCATGTTCTTTAAACACATCGACGGCATTAGCGGTAGCGTTTTTGTCATAAAACTCAATCCTAAGTGCCCCTTCGGCAAGTTCCCTGTTATGATTGATTCCGATATTCTTAATGCTGATATCATGCATGGCAAGCAGTGAGGCGATAGCCGCAATGGCACCGGGTCTGTCGGCAATATCGACAGTAATCACATATTCGGTCTTAATCGGACCGCTGGAAGCATCGATAAACGATTCTCTGTATATCCTTGCCATATCAAAAAAACGATAAAGTTCATCCGGTTTTTTAAAAATGAGCTCATTTTTAAATTCTGTAAGATTTTTTATATACCGGTCTAACAAAACCGAAATGTTTTCGGTATTGTTAAGACATATCTGCTGCCACATAGTGGGGGAAGATGAGGCAATCCGGGTAATATCCTTAAAGCCTCCGGCTGCAATCATTTTCATAATACCTTCTTCGGAATCCGAGTCTTTTACCAGATTGACCAAAGAAGCGGCAATAACATGCGGAAGATGTGAAATTGCGGCGGTCACATAATCATGTTGATTGTAAGACAGTATCAACGGAATGGCCCCGATTTTCTGAACCAAATCCCTGTATGCAGCTATCTTTTCTTCTGCGACCTCTTCTGTAGGGGTCAATATATAATAAGCATTTTCAAACAATGAAGCTTTGGAGTTAGGATAGCCAAACCTCTCCGAGCCTGTCATAGGATGTCCGCCGATAAACTGTTCTTCAAGTCCAAGTGCTGCAATATGCTCATGAATTCCGGTTTTGACACTGCCTACATCAGTAAGTATCGTATGCTTTGACAGATGCTTTTTTAATTCAAGCAGGTTTTCGTCATTATGAGATACCGGAGCACATAAAAAGATATAATCGCATTCACCAAATTCCGCTCCGATTCCTGAACAGGCATTTTGAATAACCCCTTCATTAAGTGCAAGCTCAAGAGAAGACGAGTTTGTATCATAAGCAATCAATCCTGCTTCAGGCAGCTTACTGTGTATAGCTTTGGCAATCGATCCGCCAATCAGACCCAGACCTATAAATCCGCATGTAAAGTTACTCATATATGCAGCTCCTTAAAATTAAATATATGTATAATATAGCATTTCATTTGCTGAAAATCAATAAAGCACAGTCAGACACGTGCCTTATAAGCTGTATGCAATATATAAATATATCTCTGTATTCGGCAACACGTTCCCGCGCGCACAAAAAAATGTGCAAAATAATCATATATTATTGCAATTTGCAAAAAAATTTAGTAAAATATACACATCGTATTAATTAAAAGTGCAAAGGCGTATGTAACTATTTGCCATAAGGAGGTTAAGCTATGAATGTTTACACAACTGACAAAATTCGTAATGTAGTGCTGCTTGGTCATGGAGGCTGTGGCAAGACAAGTCTGGTAGAGGCAATGGCATATCTTGCAGGAATTACTTCCCGCATGGGTAAGGTGTCTGACGGCAATACTATCAGCGATTATGGCAAGGAAGAGCAGAAACGCCAGATATCCATTACAACTTCCGTTGTTCCGATTGAATGGGAAGGTGTAAAAGTTAATGTATTGGATACACCGGGTTTTTTTGATTTCGTAGGAGAGGTTGAAGAGGCTGTTGCCGCAGCTGATGCAGCAATCATTGTAGTGTCGGGTAAAGCCGGTGTGGAAGTAGGAACCGAGAAGGCATGGGAGTTGTGTGAGAAATATAAACTGCCGCGTTTTGTCTTTGTAACGGATATGGATATTGATAATGCTTCTTTCCGTCAGGTAGTTGAATATATGACTAATAAATACGGTAAAAAGCTGGCACCGTTCCATCTGCCGATCCGTGAGGAGGAGAAGTTTGTCGGTTATATCAATGTAATAACAGAGCAGGCATATCGTTGGAAAGACAAGGAAGTAGTTGAATGTGACATGCCTGATTACAGCAAGGATAACTTGCAGATTTGTCGTGATGCGCTTATGGAGGCGGTTGCAGAGACAAGTGAAGAATTTATGGAGCGTTATTTTAACGGTGATACTTTCTCCGAGGCTGAAATCAGGGCAGCGCTCAGGAATAATGTAATGGAAGGCAGTATCGTTCCTATGTCAATGGGCTCCAGCCTGCTTTGTCAGGGTATTTATACATTGCTTGATGATATTGTGAAATATATGCCGAGCCCGGAGAACAGAGAAATTGCCGGAATCGATCTTAAGACAAATGAGATTTTTGCTGCAAACTATGATTTCTCAAAATCAAAGTCAGCTTTTATCTTTAAGACGATTGTTGATCCCTTCATTGGAAAATATTCTTTGATCAAGGTCTGCTCAGGTGTAATTAAGGGCGATGACCTGATTTACAATGAAGATAAAGATGTAGAAGAGAAGATAAGTAAATTGTATGTGCTTCAGGGCAGTAAGCCGGTTGAAATATCAGAGTTGCATGCGGGGGATATCGGCGCAATAGCAAAACTTACGGCGGCAAGAACAGGTAATACTTTATCGACCAAGGCACATCCGATTCGTTTTGGTAAGACGGAGATTTCAACACCTTATACCGTAATGCGCTATCAGGCGGAAAATAAGGCGGATATTGATAAGGTATCACAATCACTGCAGAAGATGGCTCATGAAGATCAGACTTTGAAGATTGTAAATGATGCTGAAAACAGACAAACGCTTTTATATGGAATGGGTGATTTGCATTTAGAGGTTGTTACAAGCAGACTTCTTAGCGAATATAAGGTTGCCGTTAAGCTTTCAACACCTAAGATTGCATACAAGGAGACGATTCAGAAGAATTCTGACGTTGAATACAAATATAAGAAACAGTCCGGCGGACATGGCCAGTACGGACATGTAAAGATGAAATTTGAGCCTTCAGGTTCATTGGAAGAACCATATGTATTTGAGCAGGTTGTAGTGGGCGGTGCCGTTCCTAAGAACTTCTTCCCGGCAGTGGAGAAAGGACTTCAGGATTCGGTATTGAGTGGACCGTTAGCTGCATATCCGGTAGTCGGTGTTAAGGCTACTTTGTATGACGGTTCATATCATCCGGTGGATTCTTCGGAAATGGCATTTAAGATGGCAACGATACAGGCGTTTAAGAAAGGCTTTATGGAGGCTAAACCTGTTCTGCTTGAGCCAATCGTCTCATTGAAGGTAACCGTTCCGGATACTTATACGGGCGATATAATGGGTGATCTGAATAAACGCCGTGGAAGGGTGCTTGGAATGAATCCAACCACAGACGGAAAGCAGGTTATTGAGGCCGATATTCCAATGTCGTGTCTGCAAGGTTACTGTACCGATTTGCGTTCTATGACAGGCGGCAGAGGTGTTTATGAATATGAATTTGCAAGATACGAGCAGGCACCCAGCGATGTTCAGGAAAAAGAGGTCGCTGCAAGAGCTGCCAAGGTAGCTGCAGGAAGCGAAGAATAAGACGAATAATAGTTTTACTTTTTAGAGAAGGAAAACAGGATGCATACGTATTGGGGGATACGGCATCCTGTTTTTGCGTTCGGGGTTGACAAATTATGCGGGTATAGTAAAATTATGAGAGAATTTATTTGGAGATTTTATTAGGAAGGGGCACTATAGATGGCAGAATTATATAATCACAGGGAAGTGGAACAAAAATGGCAGAAGATCTGGGATGATGAGAAGGCGTTTAAGACATCAAGCGATTATTCCAAGCCGAAATATTATGCGTTGGTTGAATTCCCTTATCCATCCGGACAGGGACTTCATGTAGGTCATCCAAGACCATATACTGCTCTTGATATTGTTGCAAGAAAGAGAAGGATGCAGGGATATAATGTTCTTTATCCCATGGGCTGGGATGCATTTGGTCTTCCTACCGAGAATTATGCGATCAAGAACCATATACATCCGCGCATTGTTACAGAGAATAATGTTGTCCGTTTCAAGAACCAGCTTCATGAGCTTGGCTATTCTTTTGACTGGGACAGGGAAGTCAATACCACAGATCCGAATTATTATAAATGGACTCAGTGGATTTTCCTTAAATTATTCAAAGCAGGTCTTGCCTATAAGTCGGAGATGCCTATTAACTGGTGTACTTCCTGTAAAGTCGGACTGGCCAATGAAGAGGTAGTTAACGGAGTCTGCGAAAGATGCGGTTCCGAGGTAGTCCGTAAGGTTAAGAGCCAATGGATGTTAAAAATAACCGAGTATGCCGATAAACTTATCGAAGGTCTTGATACGGTTGACTATGTAGAGAAAGTTAAAGTATCCCAGAAGAACTGGATAGGCAAATCCATAGGTGCAGAGGTTGATTTTTCAATTAAAGGAAAAGAAGATAAACTGCGTGTGTACACAACCAGATGCGATACTTTGTTTGGCGCTACCTACATGGTAGTTTCACCGGAGCATCCAATTATTGATAAATATAAAGACGAATTGAAAAACTGGGATGAAATAAACGCATATAGGGAGCAGGCTGCAAGAAAGTCTGATTTTGAACGTTCAGAGCTTGCCAAGGAAAAAACCGGTGTCAAGATTGACGGTTTAGTGGCTATAAATCCTGTAAATGAAAAAGAGATTCCGATTTTTATATCCGACTATGTTCTTATGAGTTACGGAACAGGTGCAATTATGGCGGTTCCTGCCCATGATGAGAGAGACTGGGATTTTGCAAAGAAGTTTGGACTTCCGATAATAGAAGTTGTAGCAGGCGGTAAGGATGTACAGGAAGAAGTATATACGGATGTGGCAACCGGAATACTTGTAAATTCCGAATTCTTGAACGGACTTAGTGTGGCTGAAGCTAAAGAAAAGATGATTGCCTATCTGGAAGAAAAGGGTATCGGCAGTGCTAAGACCAACTTTAAATTAAGAGACTGGGTATTCTCCAGACAACGTTACTGGGGAGAACCCATTCCGATTGTATATTGTGAAAAATGCGGTTATGTGCCGATTGATGAAAGCGAGCTGCCTTTGGAGCTTCCGGAGGTGGAAAGCTATATGCCCACGGATAACGGTGAGTCACCTCTCTCTACAATGACCGAGTGGGTCAATACAACCTGTCCCTGCTGTGGCGGTTCTGCTAAGAGAGAAACCGATACCATGCCTCAATGGGCCGGTTCTTCATGGTATTTCCTGCGTTATACTGATCCTGATAATAAGGAAGCGCTTGCAAGTAAGGAAGCGCTGGATTATTGGATGCCGGTAGACTGGTACAACGGTGGTATGGAGCATACGACACTGCACTTGTTATATTCACGTTTCTGGCACAAGTTTTTATATGACAGCAAGGTAGTACCTTGTCCGGAGCCATATTCAAAGAGAACATCCCATGGTATGATTCTTGGCTCCAATGGCGAGAAGATGAGTAAATCCCGCGGAAATGTTGTTAACCCTGATGATATAATCAGAGAATACGGCGCAGATACCATGCGTACTTATGAGATGTTCATTGGTGCGTTTGAACTTTCCGCTGCCTGGTCTGATGATGGTGTAAAGGGCTGTCGGCGTTTCCTTGAAAGGGTATGGAAATTGCAGGATATTATGACGGATGACATGGGATATTCCAAAGATTTGGAGACCAAGATGCATCAGACCATTAAAAAGGTCAGCAATGATTTTGAAAGTCTTAAGTATAATACGGCTATAGCGGCAATGATGGCTCTTATAAATGATTTTTATAGGAAGAATGAAGTGACTAAAGGTGAATTTAAAACACTTATCACGCTGCTTAATCCGGTCGCACCACACATAACGGAAGAACTTTGGCAGGCGGCAGGTTTTGAGGGAAGGGTGTATCAGACTGCATGGCCTGAGTATGATGAGGCTAAGACCATAGAAGATACCGTAGAAATTGCAGTGCAGATTAACGGTAAGACAAGGGCAACGCTGATGATTGGAAAGGAAGACCCGAAGGATGAGGTTATCGCAAAGGCTAAAGAACAGATTGCAGGCAAGCTGACCGGAACTATTGTAAAAGAGATATACGTACCGGGCAGAATTGTGAATATTGTTCAAAAGTAGAATATGCTAAAAAATGCGCAAGTTTTCGGGCTTGCGCATTTTTTTATATCATCTTTATTTTCTTATCTTTTCTTGTAAAACAGGGTAACCATCTTATCCATCTTCTCGCATTCTTCAGGTGTGGCATATTTTTTTATTGTTTTTACGATTATATTTATCTCATCATCCGTAAAACTTACATTGTTATCCCTTCCGCGTTTGCCAACTGCCATAAGGAAAGGAAGCATCTGCTCTCTGGTGAGACCTTTACTTTCAAAGACAAGCATCTGCAGGAAATCCAGTTTACCTCGTTCAATATGTGCAACATCGGGATCATCTAACCATGATGCCATAAATAACCTCCTATTATAATAATATATTATGTCTGCATATTACTAAATGCTTCATACATTTCTTTTTGTTCCGGAGAGAGCATTCCCATAAGCATATCCATCATGGAGCTGCCTGATGCGGTATCGTAGCTGCCTGTAGCCGCACCAATGTCCATATCAGGGAACATTTCCTGCATTACACTCATGGTCTGACTCATTTCCTGATACATTTCCATAGTCTGGAATAAGGATTCCAACTGTTCAAGCTGTCTTGATTCCGATTCGCTGCAGTAAGGACGCAGTTCTCGAAATAATTTTTTTAAGTCAGGTCTATCGGTATCTTCTTTATAAGAACAGATATGAAAAGGATGTTTTTTAAACAACTCCATTGTATATTTTAATTCCATATATTTAATGTAAATTGCCATATTTTTTTGCATGGAAGGTTCTATATAGGGGAGAAGAACCTTGAGTTTTTGTATCCGGTTGTTAGTATACAAGGCATCAAATGCCATGACGTTTGAGGACTCATCTTTCATTATTGTAACTATGCCTTTCAATGCCTGTAGATTAACCTTATCAAAGTATATGCTTTACAAGAGAAAAATAGGCTCAAATTACGAGCCTATTTTCCAGATGTGAACGCAAGAAGTGGGGTGAAAATTAGAAGATGGAACCGTTGCCGCAGCAGCTGGAAAGAATTAACAGCCAGATTATAAGATTGCAGCAGCTGTTATCATTGTTAAAAAGACCAAAGCCGCTTCTTCCGCAACCATCATTGTTGTTGAATAAAGATAATAAGATGAGAATCCATATTAAATTGGAACATCCGTTATTACCTTCTCTTGTGTTGCCATTGCATCCGCAATTGGTTGCTGATAAATCACTCATATTTGTGCCTCCATATTTTTTGTTTTGTTTTATGCTTTATCTTATGTGGGTAGCAGGTCCGTGTTTCCGATGATAATTAAAATATTATTAAAATATACAAAAACATTTGAAATAGCTTTTGGTTTGTGTTATAAATATTACATAATCTGTAAATCTTTGTGAATTATATGAATTCTATTAACCAATCTTGGTGTAGTTATAATATCTTTTTGGTTTCAATTGAAATTACCTGAAAAACAAAATAAGAAATGGAGAATTAAATATGAAAAAGAAATTAGCAATGATATCGGTCTCAGTACTGATTTTATGTGTATGCGTATTTACAACGGGAATACCTGCGTTGGCCAACTCTGAAATCAACAGCAGCGGTGCTGTGATTTTAGAAGATAATGAAGTAGAGTTTTATTCAAAAGATATTGAAGAGCTCGATGCACGGGTGGAGGAGCTTTCCGAGGACTTGTCGGATGAATTCTATTCATCTTATGTACCGGGGCAGGATAAGCTGCTAAAGAACAAACTTAACTCAAAAGGAATTGTTAATTATGATCATGGAAAAGTTATTTTTGACGCCTCGGACCTTGTGAAACTTGCGGATGGAATTGACAGTCTGAATGTGGGATATAAGTATGAGGCTGTAAATGCGCTTAATAAGATAGGTACTTATTTTAAGACGGATGGCACTATTACTTATGAACAAACAGGGACCATATTACCGGAAAATGTATCTGAGCTGACTTTTTCCGATATATGTATGGGTATTATAAAATCCCAGTCTGTTGATCATTTGGCAGATCAGGGTATTCTTCCGGCAATTACAGATAATCTGAGTGAAGGCAGTGCAGCATGGGTTGATGGAAAGCTTATAATTGGAAACGGTAACGATAACAAAAATTCCTATAATCAAGGATATGATGACGGACATGCTAAGGGATATGAAGAAGGCGAAGCGGCAAATCCGCGTGTCGAATGTTACTTTCTTGGGCATTCAAAAACGTCTACAATCGATGGAAAAATGTTTTATAATGTTGCCCCATTGGTTCCTGAGATAGATTGTACACAATTAACTGCGGAAAATTTTATTGTATGCCCTTATATGGTTAATAGTGGTAAATCAAGTACATCAAAATATACATCTATAGCTTCGAATGTGACTGTTTTTTGCAATATATCAGAGTCTGAGCTGTCAAGCGGAATAGATTATAATCCGGAAACAGGTTATTTGTATGTTGCTAAACCTGCCATAACAGCCAGTGGAGGTCTTTCAGGAGTTAGTGGCTATACCAGAACCGCAACAACGTATGCGGATGTCAATGTATATCTTGTTACAGGTGAGATAACGGACCGGTCATCCACAGGCGGTGATTTTGTAATTCAGTAATTTTATGTATAAAAACCGGAGTATGGCAAAAACTAGAAGAGAATCGCAGTGTCGGTTCTCTTTTTGTATATTTTTTTACAATAATTTAAGGAGAGACAAATCATTATGGGAAATAAACAAGGCAGCAAGAAAGAAAAAGATCAAAATGTAAATCAGAGTAATAATCCGAATAAAGATAAATTAGAAAAGAATGAGGAGAAAAAAGAAAGAAAAGAAGCCAAGGCAGATGCGGAAAAGCACAGAGATGAACGCATTGAATCCACAGGTCAGTTGACTTTGGATGAAAGCGAATCTGAGCATAATATACATCTGATTACGATCATCGGTGAAATAGAAGGGCATGATAATCTGGGAAGCTCATCCAAGACAACGAAGTATGAGCATATATTACCGCAACTGGCAGCTATTGAAGACAGTAAGAAAATTGATGGAGTTATAATTTTGCTTAATACAATGGGCGGGGATGTTGAAGCGGGACTTGCAATTGCGGAAATGATTGCTTCACTAAGTAAGCCGACGGTTTCTCTGGTGCTGGGAGGAAGTCATTCCATAGGGGTTCCTATTGCGGTAAGTACGGATTACTCGTATATCGTACCTACCGGAACAATGGTCATCCATCCGGTGAGGTTAAATGGTATGGTTATCGGAGTGCAGCAGACCTTTGATTATTTTAAACAGATTCAGAATCGCATTACAGGTTTTGTATGCCAGCATTGTAAGATTGAACAGTCACGTCTTGAGGAATTGATGATGGAAACGGGTATGCTTACTAAGGATGTAGGAACGGTTTTAGTCGGAAAAGAAGCTGTGGAGGAAGGAATCATAAATGAAGTTGGCGGAATTAAAGATGCAATAAGTCATCTTCACGATATGGTAGAAAGAAAAAAATCAGATACAAAATAAGGGATGACAAGTAAAACCGAAAATGCTATACTATATATTGATTTATAATGCTTGTAGGGAAAATATGGAAGTTTATATATATTGTACAAGCATAAAGCATGGAGGTTATACATGGCATCGAATCAGGGAAGAGGAGCGGGAAACAGAAAAAGTCCCGCTGCTTCCGGCAGTAAGAAAGCGGCATCAGAGACAAGAAAGTCTAATAGCGGAAGTGCAAACAGGACCAGAAATGCCGAACCAATGGATCTGGCAATTCGTAATGAAATTTCTCTGCTTGTTATATTGGCACTTGCAATTATATTATTTTTATGCAATTTCGGCATAGTCGGAAAAGCCGGTGATGCAGCAAGCTCATTTATGTTTGGGATTTTCGGTCTTATGGCATATATTGCGCCTGTGATTATTTTCTTTGCGATTGCTTTTAGCATGTCCAATATAGGGAATAATATTGCAACGAGAAAATTGATTGCGGGAATAGTGCTTTTTCTGGCAGTCGGCATAATTTTGGATTTGATAAATGCAAAATATATAGAGACGGATACCTATGATATTGTAAAAATCTATACCAGATGCAGTCAGGGTAAGTGTGGTGGCGGTATCATAGCCGGCTCCCTTGCATTTGCATTTTATAAGCTCCTTGGAATAGTCGGAACCGTGCTTGCCATAATTGTTATAGGTATTATTTGTGTGGTTATTGTGACGGACAAATCCTTTATCAGTGGCGTGAGACAGCAGGGACAGAAAGTCTATGAACGTTCTGTTGAAGACGCAGCTTACAGACGGGAACGTGCACGGGAAAGGTCTGAAGCCAGAGAAAAACGTCGCGTTATGGAAGAGGAGCGTAGAAAACAGCAGGCAGAAGAAAAGGAGAACGAAAAAATTCTCAGAATGGATAAAAAGGTCTCGGGAGTTATGCTCGATACCGCGCTTGGAACAGGAAAAGCAAAAGAAGATTCCGGGAATGTCAGAGACGATATCCATGAGATAATTATAAACGGAGAAGTGGACGAGGAGCCCGTTGTCCGAACCGGTCAATCCTATCACTATATTGAAAATGAGTCAGATGAACTTGACGAAATACATATTGAGGATGAACCTTTTTACGGAAAAAGCAAAGCAGCCGATTTGGAACCGGTTATAGGTAATACTATGTCTTCGGGGACAGGGGCTGGCAGGGAACGTCCGATAGCCAGAGCAACAGATAAAAGTGTACAAAATACATCGGATAATAATTCGGCAACATTACTGAACACACCAAAATCTGAAAAGAGACCGCCGCAAAAATATCGTTTTCCGTCGTACAATCTGCTAACCAGGGGCAAAGGAAAAAACGGCGGAGATTCTAACAGGGAATTGAAGGAAACCGCTTTTAGGTTACAGCAGACCCTGGAGACTTTCGGTGTCAAGGTTACCGTAACCGAAATAAGCCAGGGACCGGCTGTAACCAGATATGAGCTTCAACCGGAACAGGGTGTTAAGGTAAGCAAAATCGTAGGACTGGCGGATGATATCAAACTCAATCTTGCCGCTACTGATATACGTATTGAGGCACCTATTCCGGGCAAAGCCGCAGTGGGTATAGAAGTGCCAAATAAAGAAAACTCTGCGGTTGCCCTTAGGGATTTGTTGGAATCCAGGGAGTTTAAGGAGTTCCCATCCAATCTTGCCTTTGCGGTGGGAAAGGATATCGGGGGTAAAATTGTAGTTACGGATATAGCCAAGATGCCGCATATGCTGATTGCCGGCTCTACCGGCTCGGGTAAATCGGTCTGCATTAATACGATTATTATGGGAATCCTCTACAAGGCTCATCCTGATGATGTAAAATTGATCATGATTGACCCTAAGGTAGTAGAACTTAGCGTATATAACGGTATTCCACACCTACTTATACCGGTAGTTACAGATCCTAAAAAAGCCGCGGCTGCACTCCATTGGGGCGTAGCCGAAATGACTGAGCGCTATAAGAAATTTGCGGATTATAATGTGCGCGATTTAAAAGGTTATAATAAAAAGCTGGAGACTATGAGAGAGCAGGGTGAACCGGATGTACCCGATAAGCTGCCGCAGATTCTTATTATTGTGGACGAGCTTGCGGATCTTATGATGGTTGCGCCCGGAGAGGTTGAAGAGTCTATCTGTCGTCTGGCACAGCTTGCGAGAGCCTGTGGAATCCATCTGATAATAGCGACGCAGAGACCTTCCGTGGATGTCATAACCGGTCTTATCAAGGCTAATATGCCCAGCCGCATCGCATTTGCCGTATCCAGCGGTGTGGATTCCAGAACGATTTTGGATATGGTTGGTGCAGAGAAATTGCTTGGTAAAGGAGATATGCTTTTCTATCCACAGGGATATCCCAAGCCTGCGAGGATACAAGGCGCTTTTGTGTCTGATAAAGAGGTATCCGATGTAGTTGACTTTCTTAAGAATCAGGCAATAGGAAATGTATACAGCGATGATGTAGAAGAAAAAATTAAAAGTTTGGGAAGTAATTCTTCGGGCGGAGCGGTCGGAGGAGTCTCAGATTCCGACTCGCAATATGACCAGTATTTTGCTGAAGCAGGAAGGTTTATCATCGATAAGGATAAGGCATCTATCGGAATGCTTCAGAGAGTATTTAAGATTGGCTTTAACCGTGCTGCAAGAATTATGGACCAACTGTGTGAAGCTGGCGTTGTAGGCGAGGAAGAGGGCACCAAGCCACGTAAGGTACTGATGTCTATGGAGCAGTTTGAGCAAATGCTTGCGGAGGTTGAATAATCTATGATTATTCAACTTGTGAGAGAAAGGCAAGGTTATAATTATGAAATCAGATATAGAAATTGCAAGGGACGCGGTTTTAGAACCTATTACAATGGTTGCGGACCGGCTTGGAATGACAGAGGATGATATTGAATTATACGGGAAATATAAGGCTAAGCTTACGGAAGAATATATGGAAAAAATCCAGTCTTCTCCGGACGGAAAGCTCATCCTTGTGACCGCAATAAATCCAACGCCGGCAGGAGAGGGAAAGACTACTGTAAGTATCGGTTTGGGACAGGCACTATGTAAGATTGGAAAAAACGCGATTTTGGCGCTTAGAGAACCTTCTTTGGGACCTTGTTTCGGTATAAAAGGAGGCGCTGCGGGCGGCGGTTATTCTCAGGTTGTTCCTATGGAGGATTTAAATCTTCATTTTACGGGAGATTTCCATGCCGTTACTTCAGCCAACAATTTACTTGCTGCAATTCTGGATAACCATATTCAGCAGGGAAATGAGCTTGGAATTGATACCAGACAGGTTGTTTGGAAAAGATGTCTGGATATGAACGACAGGGTACTTAGAAATATAGTTGTAGGGCTTGGACATAAAACGGACGGTACCGTAAGAGAAGACCACTTTGTTATTACCGTAGCATCCGAGATTATGGCCATATTATGTCTGGCAACAGATATAAAGGATTTAAAGGAAAGGCTTGGCAGGATAATTGTAGCATACAATTATGAAGGGAAACCTGTTACTGCATCGGATCTGCAGGCGGTTGGCGCTATGGCGGCTTTGCTTAAGGATGCTATGAAGCCTAACCTTATCCAGACACTAGAGCATACTCCTGCACTTATCCATGGCGGTCCGTTTGCCAATATTGCACATGGATGTAATTCCATAAGAGCGACTAAGACTGCACTTAAGATGGCTGATTATGTAGTTACTGAAGCCGGTTTTGGAGCCGACCTCGGTGCGGAGAAATTCTTTGATATAAAATGCCGTATTGGAGGGCTCAAGCCGGATGCGGTTGTTTTGGTTGCGACGATAAGAGCATTAAAATATAATGGCGGTGTAGATAAGGCGGAACTATCCAAAGAGAATCTTGAAGCTCTTAAACGAGGAATCGTTAATCTGGAAAAACATATTGAAAATATACAAAAATACGGAGTGCCGGTTGTTGTCACTCTGAATTCATTTGTTTCGGATACTGCCGATGAAATAGCCTATGTTAAAAACTTTTGTGAAGCAAGAAATTGCGAGTTTGCGCTTGCCAACGTCTGGGAAATGGGTGGAGATGGCGGCATAGAACTGGCACATAAAGTGCTGCACATATTGGAAACAAAGAGTTCGGATTTCCATGAGATTTATGATGAATCCCTTACCCTTAAGGAGAAGATCGAGGCAGTCGCCAGGGAAATTTACGGTGCGGACGGCGTACAATATACCGCAGAATGTAATACGCAATTACGCAGACTGGAAAGTCTGGGCTTTGGAAATATGCCGGTATGCATAGCCAAAACACAGTATTCATTATCGGATAATCAGGAACTGCTTGGCAGACCTGAAGGCTTCGAAATTACCGTAAGGGAGGCATATGTTTCGGCCGGAGCGGGCTTTGTAGTAGTGATTACAGGAAATCTTATGACAATGCCGGGACTGCCAAAAAAACCTGCCGCATATGGTATAGACTTAACTGACACAGGTGTCATAACCGGACTGTTTTAGATAAGAAAGTACCTGCCGGATAGTGGCAGTCATATAGAAAGCGAAAGGAGTATTTAGTAAAATGCCTCAGATAATAGATGGAAAAGCAATTTCTGCTCAGATAAAAGATGAACTCAAAGAGAGGGTTGCTGCATTGAAGCAAGAGGGTATATCACTTTGTCTTGCGGTCATACAGGTCGGTAACGATCCGGCTTCAAGTGTTTATGTAGGTAATAAGAAGAAAGCCTGTGCATATATTGGAATTGAGTCTTTATCTTACGAGCTGGAAGAGAACACTACGCAGGAGGAGTTGCTGAACCTGATAAAAGAGCTGAATAAACGTCAGGATATTAACGGTATTTTGGTACAACTTCCCCTCCCCGGACATATAGACGAAGATCTTGTAATACGTACAATAGACCCTTCAAAGGATGTTGATGGATTCCATCCACAGAGTGTAGGTACACTTTGCATAGGTCAAAAAGGCTTTGTCTCATGCACACCGGCAGGGATTATACAGCTTTTAAAACGCTCCGGCATTGAAATAGCAGGTAAAGAATGTGTTGTAATCGGAAGAAGTAATATAGTAGGCAAACCAATGGCACTTTTGCTGCTTAGGGAAAACGGAACGGTTACGGTGGCTCATTCCAAAACCGCAAATCTTAAAGAGGTAGCAAAAAGGGCCGATATACTTGTTGTTGCAGTTGGAAAACCTAAGATGATAACCAGGGAGTATGTAAAAGAGGGGGCCGTGGTCATTGATGTAGGAATCCACAGGAATGAAAATAACAAATTGTGCGGGGATGTGGACTATGATGATGTTGCACCAATCTGCAGTGCAATAACGCCTGTTCCGGGAGGAGTAGGTCCGATGACCATAGCAATGCTTATGAATAATTGCGTAGAGTCGGCTGCTTTAAACAGATAGAAAGGTAATAAAAAGGGAATAAAAATGAAATGCCCAAACTGTTCAAATGAAATGAAAGAGGGCCAGTTGATCTGTGAAGCATGTGGAAATGAAATTCGTATTGTACCTGACTTTGAACCGGAAATAGAAAACAGCATAACGGAAACACTCTCCACACTTGCTGCATTACAGGATGAAGGGACAACTGGGTCCGATAAAGAAATAGAAAACGATAAAAAAGAAAAAGAAATAGAAAAAAAGAAAACTGAGCAGAGCCGTAAAATGGGAACAATGATCGGTATAATAATATCGGTTGTGTTTATTGTTGCTTTATTTTCATATATGTTATATTCATACCATGTGGGGAGCGTATCCTACCAGCTGGACAGAGCTCGAGAATATGCGGCGCATGGAGAATATGAGCAGGCTATTGCCTGTTTGAATATTGCTTATAATAAGGATGATACAGATCCACAGATTTTGTTCTTAAAAGCGGATTATTATTATCTTTTATTCGATAATGACTCTGCGCTTAAAGAATTAAAGCAAATAATCGACAAAGGAATTTATTCGTATGAGGCTGTAGAGGAAGCATATGATAAAATGGTGGCGATATACTCAAAGGAAGATCGTTACGAGGATATCAATGAACTTCTGCTTAACTGCAAAGAAGATACTATTGTGAATATGTTCCAGAGTTATCTTGCCAAAGAACCTGAATTCAGCTATGTCGAAGGAAATTACGATGAAGTGATTCCACTAAAGCTTAGTTCCAATACTGCGGGTACTATTTATTATACCTTAGATGGCGCTATACCTGATGAAAACAGCAGAATTTATACGGCACCGCTTTTTCTTGAGAGCGGAGATTATACAGTAAACGCTGTTTTTGTCAATGATTACGGAATCAAAAGTGGAGTTGTGAGTAAAAGTTATCATATAAGTTTAGAGATGCCCGATGCTCCGGAGGTGAGTCTATACAGCGGAGAGTATACGGAACCTATGCTTGTATCGGTGACTGCTAATTCAGGATGTGATATTTATTATACAACGGATGGAACAGAACCCACTAAGGACAGCGTACCATATACGGGTCCCATTCCTATGCCGCTTGGCACTACACATTTTAAGTTTGTAAGTATTAGTGAGGATGGCGTAGCCGGCGATGTGACAATGCGTACATTTATACTCAGGCTTGAAGGAGCTGTATCCACGGATGATGCGGTAGATGAATTGATTGACAGACTTGTTGAAAACGGATATCTGGAAGATAAAAACGGTAATGTGCCTCAGCAGAATGTAACATACAGTTATCAGTTCAGTTCGGTAGTCAGCATAGACGGTGAAGTGTATTTTACAATCAATGAATATTATGATGACGGAACCGGTATACTCAGCAGAACCGATAAAGTGTTTTTGGTTCATGCATATACCAAGGCCGTGGCAAAACTTGGATATGACGAAAATGGGGAATTTATGGCACTTTTGTTATAAAAAGGTGTTGAAAATTACATAAATATGAGTTATTGTAAAAAAGCATAAGGGAATTTAGGAGGATGGGAGTAATGTATAAGATTTTAGAAGCAAAAGAGCTGACGACTAATATCTATCTTATGGTAGTTGAGGCAAAGCGTGTGGCTAAATCTTGTCAACCGGGTCAATTTATCATTGTCAGAATGGATGATGATGGTGAGAGAATACCGCTTACAATTTGTGATTATGACCGGAATACAGGAACGATTACCATTGTATTTCAGGTGGTAGGGGCTGCGACTCATAAGATGGCTGCATTAAAAGCCGGAGACAGCTTCAAAGATTTTGTCGGACCGCTTGGTTGTCCGTCGGAATTTGTAGGAGAAGATTTATCAAGCCTTAAGGCAAAAAAGATGCTTTTTGTAGCAGGTGGAGTAGGAACCGCGCCTGTATATCCGCAGGTTAAGTGGCTTCATGAAAACGGAATTGACGCTGATGTTATTGTCGGAGCCAAAACCAAGGAGCTATTGATTCTGGAAAACGAAATGGAAGCTGTTGCAGGTAATCTTTATATTACTACCGACGACGGTTCTTATGGAAGAAGCGGAATGGTAACACAGACTATCAAGGACCTTGTGGAAGAGGGCAAAAAGTATGATGTCTGCGTAGCTATCGGCCCAATGATAATGATGAAGTTTGTATGTAAGATGACCGAAGAATTGAATATACCTACCATAGTCAGTTTGAACCCGATAATGGTAGACGGTACCGGAATGTGTGGTGCCTGTCGTGTCACCGTAGGCGGTGAGGTGAAATTTGCCTGTGTTGACGGTCCGGAGTTTGATGGACATAAGGTTGATTTTGATCAGGCAATGAAACGTCAGCAAATGTACAAGACCGATGAGGGAAGAGCCTTCCTTAAGGCAAAAGAGGGCGATACACATCATGGCGGCTGCGGTAATTGTGCAAGCTAGAAAGGAGAAATTATCATTATGGATGTTTTAAATAAAGTGCCTGTACGTGAGCAGGATGCAAAAGTGCGTGCAACAAATTTTGAAGAGGTATGCCTTGGATACAATAAAGAAGAGGCAATGAGCGAGGCGGAAAGATGCATAAACTGCAAGAACGCACAGTGTATAAAAGGCTGTCCGGTTGCAATAGATATTCCGGGCTTTATAGAAAAAGTAAAAACCGGAGATATTGAGGCTGCTTATCAGGTAATAAGTGAAGCATCGGCGCTTCCGGCAGTGTGTGGTCGTGTATGTCCGCAGGAGAGCCAGTGTGAAGGTAAATGTATCCGCGGTATCAAGGGCGAGCCTATTTCCATCGGTAAACTTGAGCGCTTTGTAGCTGACTGGGCAAGAGAGAACAATGTAAAACCTGAAGGTGCCAAGGAAAAGAAAGGTAAGAGAGTAGCGGTAATCGGTTCCGGTCCGGCAGGACTTACCTGTGCCGGAGACCTTGCCAAAATGGGTTATGACGTAACGATTTTTGAGGCACTCCATGAAGCAGGCGGTGTACTTGTATATGGTATTCCGGAGTTCCGTCTTCCCAAACAGGCTGTTGTTGAGAAAGAGATTGAAAATGTAAAGTCACTTGGTGTAAAGATAGAGACAAATGTTGTAATCGGCAAGGCAGTAACAATTGATGAACTGATGCAGGAAGAAGGTTTTGATGCCGTATTTATCGGTTCGGGAGCAGGACTTCCTAAATTTATGGGTATTCCGGGAGAACAGGCTAACGGAGTATTTTCTGCAAATGAGTACCTTACCAGAAGCAATCTTATGAAAGCTTTTAATGAAGATTCCAATACACCAATTATGAGAGGCAAGGAAGTGGCAGTTGTAGGCGGCGGTAATGTTGCTATGGATGCTGCAAGGACTGCGCTCAGACTTGGAGCAAAAGTGCATATTGTATACCGTAGGAGCGAGGAGGAACTTCCTGCCCGTGTGGAAGAAGTACATCATGCCAAGGAAGAAGGAATTATTTTCGACCTTTTAACCAATCCTGTAGAAATCATTGCAGATGAAAACGGCTGGGTTTGTGGTATGAAATGTATTAGGATGGAACTGGGAGAGCCTGATGATTCAGGCAGAAGACGTCCTGTTGAAATTCCGGACTCCGAATTTGTTATGAATGTCGATACTGTAATAATGTCACTTGGTACATCTCCGAATCCGCTTATTTCTTCTACAACAGAAGGACTTGAAGTAAACAAGTGGAAATGTATAATTGCCGATGAGGAACAGGGGAAGACTACCAAGGAAGGCGTATATGCAGGCGGTGATGCGGTGACCGGAGCAGCTACGGTAATTCTTGCTATGGGAGCAGGAAAGGCCGCTGCTAAAGGAATTGATGAATATCTGTCACGTTAGTATTGCACAATATAATTGAAAATCATTAATTTAGGGCAAATCATATAATTTACATATGATCTGCCCTTATTCTTTGGAGAGGTAAATCGGGATTTATAGAACCATGAGCAATGTTCCTGCACCAATAAGAACACAACCAATTAGCGATTTTGATGTGAATTCCTCATGCAGGAATATAAATGCCAATGCCAATGTGATTACAACACTCAGCTTGTC
>JAFLTH010000028.1 GCA_022510525.1 Lachnospiraceae bacterium
CCCGAAATTGCTGGGTTGTGGATTGGGAATGCTAAGAACTTCTAATTCCCTTTCGTGAGACCATCAGCCAGCTTACTATTTGTGCAATCCTCGTCGGCAGGCCAAAGTTACAAATTTCAAGTTATTAACTCATTACATGCATTATATCATTCTAATCCTGATTTGGCTAGTAACGCAGAATGCTTGAGTTTCTCGCATCATCTGAAAAGTTTTGAGTTTAATCCCCATCCAAAAAGCATCCCCCCACTTTTCTGTTACAATATGTTACAGTGAGTGCTCCTTAGATTTTGATACAATTCAACTATGAACACCTTATGCATACTAAAAGGGTGTTTAAATGAATAAGGCACGTAAAACACGCGCCCTGAAAAAATCTTTATAATATGAACAAATTAATTTCCTATGGACCTTAATCGGAATCCACCCGCAAGTGATATTTTCCGCAATGAATACATTGAAATAGATAACCACAAAGACTGCCTTCTTTTGTCATGTATTCTCTTGCGTTTTTTATACCATTAAACGAGCCATCCTCCTCAAAAAAAACATCCGCAATTTCTAATGCTTCAAGTTCTTTTGTCCCTACGGGACCAATATACGCGCAAAAATCATTACAGCAAGCTGCCCATTGCTCCCCTTGCCAACTCCAATATCCGGGGGTTCTATAAAAAAGTTCCTGCTTTGCCTCATCATTATCTATTTTATCGGCATCCTGGACGAATGATCCGCCAAATTTTTTTGCTGCTGTTCCATTAGCTACACAATTCAAACAGATACAATCAATCGATGCCGAAGTATACATGTTTTGAAGATATACAGATACTTCGTTCCCACAGCACTGGCATATGTTAGTCTTGAAAACTAAATAGTCACTTTCATATATGTTAGGATTATACTTAAAAATTGGAAGATTATCTTTTTTCATCACTTTTTTCCTCTTTAGTTCTTATCCAACCATCGCTGCATATGCTTTCCAAAAAGCCTCTCTTTTTTTGGGCCATAGCTTATCACCGGTCTCTGGATTTTGAACTCCCGGTTTTCCTGCTTTATTAAGAATAGATGCATTGCCCTGATGCTCTGCTTCCTTTAGTATCGCTAATGTACCATCGACTTCTTGGTTAATATGATGAAGTTGATAACGTTTGCCTGTTGCAGGATCAAACGGAGCCTTTCCGTCTCTCATAAGTTCCAAGTTTGTAACCTTTGTTCCATCACTCAATTCAGTAATATAATTCAAATCAATATCACGGACAAGCGCCAACTTACCATTAACCATTTTTGTATATAAGCCAGCGTTTTTGTAAACTTCATACTCATTATAACTTTTAAATTGTTTTATCAACTCTAACGGAAAACCTGATTCTTTTTGTATTCTTGCGGCATCGTTCATTTTCAGGCCATTTAAGGTAGCCCCCTTAAGAGTAATTGCTTCTTTTCCTCCACCATAAACAACGCCGCAGATTGCACCCCATTTGAAGCCTTCTCCAGAAGCCTCAACGCCAGCTTTTATTGCCTGTTCAAAACTTTCAGTCTCATATCCCTTTGTTATAGCAGCCGAAGCGAAACCTATAGCACCTGATCCTTTTGCAAAAGCTGTTCCAGTTGATGCGGATGCTGCAAAAATCATACTGACTGCCGGTAAAGCCTGAGCTGTCACAACTGATACAGTTACACATACTAATATGACTCCTGTACCAATAATAACATCTTCCATTGCTTTAACATAAACATCATCCGTCAATGTCTCCATTGGGACTACAACTGTCTGACCGTCATCCCCCAATGTGAAGACATATTTTGTTCCTTGAAACTGCTCATTAAGTTCATCTGATGTATATCCAAAATATAGATTTGGCTGCGAATTAGATGCCAGAGCCTCGATGTATTCCTTGGGATAATAAATTGCCTCCACATTTTCCACAAAGAATTCTTCGCTGTTAAGCTGATCTACTAAACCAGCGTATATGTTATCTTCCACATAATTAATAAGTGTCTCATCATCTAATCCTTTAACTGTAAAACCTAACTCCCCATCTACTCCCGAATCAGAAATAGTGTCCTCATTTGCATTGTCTCCAGTATCTGTAGCAGATAACTTTGTATCACTAATAACGCTAGAGTTATCAGTTTCGAATTCTGTGTCACTAAATTCAACTTGATTTGTGCTTATTTGATTCGTATTATCTGTTGAGACAGCACAGGCATTCAAAAATAATGAACACGCAAGGATAACCGATATTATTCTCTTCATTCTTTGTCATCCTCCTTATCAACAGCATTTTTATCACTATTATTTTTCTTAACCGCAAAAACAATTGCAGTACAAATAACTACAAAAACCGAAATTATAATTATTATGGGTACGTTTTTAAATCCTTGTTTCTTATTCTCAGCATCATCGTTATCCGCATTTAAGGACACAGCTTCCGTCAGCACCTGTTCTTCATTATCAATGTCTTCTTCTGATATTACATCGGATATTTCGATATTTTCTTCCGATGTCTCTTCGACTTTTTCTGCCCCTTCAATATCATCAATTGTTTCTTCCTCGACTATCGGTTCCGGATCAATAATCTGTCCTCCTTCATCAATATATGCTCCTGCCGCAATTCTTTCATTAATTTCAGATATGGAGATGCCCGTCTTCATGTGTGCCAAAAGAATATCTCTGTCTCCAACATAGACTTTTTTCTCAATACTATCATCTGTCACAAGATTTTTAACAGTTATCGTATATATTCCTTCATCAGTATAATGCCGACCTTCTTTGGCTACTCCGCTAAATTTGGTATCTTCAACCAAGCCATCCATACTGTCTGAAAGCACTTCTCTCTTAATAGTCATATCTAAATACTGTGATTGTGCGACATCTATATAAAAACCATGCTCTGCAACATTCGCATTAGTAATAAATTGATTTGTATCTACATCCCTGATGAACGCAGAGATATCTCCATTCCGAACGTTGAACTTAAAAAATATCCGATACGTAAGTGTTTTTGTTGATGTAGTGCCAAAAACAAATGGCTTATCATAGTGCAGCTGATAGTCAAGAGCGACTTCATAATCACCTTCTTCAAATAAGTCTACCCGTGTATTAGCACCTACCGTTGCAGATGCTTCTAAATAGTTAGTATAAATTTGTCTCTCTTTTTGATTCTGTTTATCTTTTTTCCATACAATCAAAGCCCCTCTACCAAAATTATTTATAGTAGGCGTCCCAAAGTGAATATCTGATCCAGAATCTATGTAATTTACCTTGACATCTGTTCGACCGTTGCATTTGTCAATTTCCTGCTCCAGATTAAACCATAATGCTGCCCTATCTCCCGGAACTTTAAGGAAAATCGGCACATCACCGTCCTCTTTAACATCCGTATAACCACTTACATAAAATTTACCCACACTCCAATCTATATGGGGATCATCGCTTTTTAATTTCTCAGGATTCTCAAATCCATCTTGACTATCAACACGATAAACGTCTCCAAATTCGTAGGCATTCTTTGTATCAAGAACCTCGTTTTTATTAACTGAAGGGTCATAGGCATAGAATTGATATAACTCAACACATTCTTTTTCTTCTTTATTTTTTACAGTAACAAACAGAACCTTAGAAGGGTCTATTTCCCGTTCCAGTTTATAAGCTACTATTATCCTGTAATAACAACCGTTTGTTATTTGTACATTCGTAGTTTTGTAAAACACATCTGTTTTTTCACCGTTAATCAAACGTGCATTGATAGTATCCATACTGTTATAAAAATCCATAATAGTATCAGTATTTATCCAAGCCTTGCCATCTTTTGACGTTTGGATAATTATGGCTCCTGTACCAATACTCTGTGATAACTTTGTCCCATCCACAGTTTTTGTCTTATCTGAAACAATATGCCATCCTGCTTCATTCTGTCCTTCAATTAATTCTTCTCCATATTTATCATCAGCCGTTATGCTTAAATTACCTGATTCTACAGCATAACTGATAAAACCATCGTTAGTAGATACATTTGAAATATCACCCTCAATACGGAATCTCGATGCCTTTCCTGATGATTCATTTATCAATGAAAGATCATATGCATCCTTTTTTCCCAAATCATATACATTACCTTCTAAAGTTTCTTCTGTATTTTTTGCATAAGAAGTAGTCACAGCTAATCCTATTCCAAGGATACAAATAGAAACTGTTAGAAATACGACAGCAAATGCTTTTTTCATTTATTGCCAATCTCCTTCTCCATGTTTTTCTCTTTTGCTTACAAACTCATTTATATAAATTATCTATCTTTACTTCATAAACCTTAAGCGTCCTACCATCAATAAGCACCCTCTCGACAATATCAATCTTCTTTGATATCAGTATATCAAATATCCTGTCCAATAAAATGGACTCGAAAGTTATTCCTGCACACTATCCTAAATAGAATATCTAAAAAATAAAACCACTAAAATTGGTTTAATCATATCATAATAATTGAATCTATACCAGCTAAAAAGACACACAATCCATTATACATAAATTCATTATCCAATCATTCTTTTAACTTTTATTCGATAGCTTGTACCACTTTTTTATATAGGAATCCTTAAGCAATGAGGCATCTGCTTCTACCAATGTAACAAATAAAGCTGTCAACCCGTCCCAATCTACATGAATCATTATTATTCCAAATATCTATGCCCCATTATGTGAGACCGAAATAAACGAAGGCTTGCTCAGAAGCTGTTGCCGCAGATATTCATACCGCAGCCGTTTTTCCTCTTTGGCAAAGTGCGTCTCTCTGGACTGTTCCGGACAGTTGCTGTAATCCAGCACTTCGTCCCCAAACTGCTCACTGGTCAGGTCAAACACACAGCCGTCCACCACATTGAAGCAGTGGTAATTTCCGCCGGGTCTTAAGATACCGCAAACCTTGCCTCCGAAAAGGTCCTGCATTAGGAATGCTGTGATTGAACACTGTCCAAGTGTAGGATTATGGATACTCCACCCGTCCCTCATCCGTGGTGCGCAGGTGTCAGCACACCAGATGCCGGACAGGATATCGTAATAATCCCTCGGTGTCAGACCATTGGCATCTTTCATATCGGCTGTTTCCCAGCCATAAAATTTGTATCCCTTCATTTGCCTTCCCTTTCCGCCTTCTTACGTTCCTCATCGAGCATATCCACAATCCTAAAGTACACATCAATCTCAGCCTGCGCTTCTTCCTCAGATAGATTAAAATGCGACATGAGCAGATGCTGGACTGTCTCAATCGTACAGTCCTGTGAAAATTTGTCCCGTATCAAATCCATTGGCTCCATAGGCTGTTCCTCCTTGCCATCAAAGTTTGCTTGGTTCTCCTATTGCTGTGATGTTTTCAGGAGAAAACTTACAGCTTTAGGAATCGCATTTCCACTATGTGTGCTATCCTGATAATTATACCACGGAACAATGTCTTGTGAAACGGTCTCTATATACTTTGTGCAACTAGCTGCCTATTTCAAATTGGCAGTATCATTCTCTACGCACTCCAAATAGAAGTGTTATTCATTTAGATGTATACTCAGTTTCTTTCTAAAAACTCCTCCACGCTCACCTTCCCATTTATGACACACACAGTGAGTGCACCACCCTCGTCCGTACGGTAAATTAGGCAACCGGCGTTCTCGAGACGCTCAAGTGTTTCTGCATGCGGGTGTCCGTAGCTGTTATGTCTGCCAGCGGAAATAAGGGCAATATGGGGGGATACATTTTCCAAGAAGGACTGTGCGGTGGAGTTTCGGGAACCATGATGGGCTACTTTTAGTAATGTTATGTCAGTAATTTCCTTATTTTCTGCAAGGTATTCCGTAACACTCTTTTCACCATCACCTTCCAAATCTCCGGTAAATAGTGCACTGAAAGCTTCATATTCAAGATATAGAACCGTAGATGCAGCATTGGTATCTTCACTATCCTCACCTGCTGCCGGATGAAGGCAGGTCAGTTTTAGTTTTCCGTTTTGTATACTTTCTCCCTTATGAATGTAAAGTACGTTAATCCCTGTGGCCTGCGCCCGCCCTACCAGCTCATAGTAGACGTCACTCCTGCTTTTTTCGTCTATATCGGGCATTATCAAGTTCGCGATTTGGATTCCTCCTTGCGCCATATCCTCCATTAAAGCGGCAATTCCGTTGTAGTGGTCGCTGTCCATATGTGTCACAAATAGGGCCGTCAGCCTGTCTGTTCCTTTTGCCTTTAAAAAGGGGAGTATCTGATAGGTTCCGACATCATTTTTGCTGGAGCTTCCACCGTCTATAAAATAACAATTGTTATTTTCAGTGATATATATTCCGTCTCCCTGTCCTACATCCAGAATCGTAATCTCAATGCCGTTATGAAAACGCATAGTTATGCATAATAGTGCGACCATAAGCCACTGCCAGAATTGCAGCTTAGTCCACTTTTTACTCCCAAGAGCTGAAACAACTAATATTACTATAAAAATAAATATCTGCCAGCTTTCAGGCTTTCCGAGTATGCTTCTGCTGCCCGGAAATTTGAGGGCCAGGTTGCAGCAAAACTCATAAAACCTAAAAATCAGGCGTGCCGGAAATGCGGCATATTTTCCGAGGGGAAGATAAATTATAGAGGCAGCAATACTTATCAGACCATCAGATACGATAAGGGTTGTTCCCGGAATAATAATAAGATTGAGCAACACAGAATAAAGCGGATATTCATAATAGAAACAAAGATATACCGGAAGCGTTACAATAGAAATTGAAAGACTGGTTGACATAACTTTTTCTATTTTACTCTCACCCAATAGGTTTTCTTCCACTGTCGGATAAAACAAACCTATCGCCAGAATTGCTCCAAAGGAAAACAGGAATCCGCTGTGATGCAGATAAAACGGCTGTCCGAAAAGAATTGAAATACCCGCAATAGCCATTGCCGTAAGCATATCGTAAGTACGACCGAATATACCGGCCGCTATATGAAAGCCAAACATTACAATGGCCCTGATTGCAGAAATGCTCATCCCGGTCATTATGCCATAACTGTACATAAAGCAGACGGAAATAATGACATTTATAATAAGGGGACACCTGAGCCTTTGTAATAATTTGTATAACCCCATACCGATAATTGAAATATGCAGACCGCTGATACTAAGGATATGTATGACTCCGTTAAGCTGGTATAAAAGCTTGGTATCCTCATCCAGTCCTGTCTTTTCTCCAAGCAGCATAGCTTTAATGATATGGGCATCCTCTTCGAAGCAAACTTCGGTAAGAGCGGACAGATATTGCCGCAGTCTCCACAATTTTTCGCGAAACCAGTCATATTTACTGCTTTCCTCCAATACAACCCCATTCTGCAGCCGTATCTGCATACCCAGGATTGCATAATAATTTCGTGCATCGAACTCACCGGGATTGGTAGCCTGCGCAAATTCTTTATACTTTCCGCTAATACGTATATAGCTCCCAAGCTTAGGTTCCTGTGCCTGAGAGTCTTTCATATAACACAGTACGCCTTTTATCTGTGACAAATCAGATTCCGATTGTACATCTGTTAATTGTAATTTTTCATTTTTAACATCTGATATTTGAGGATTTATAACTTGAATTTTCTTAAGATAAATAATTAGAATTTCTTTTCCGTAAGAAATGCGATATTCTTTCTTATCGACCTGCCCTATAATAACTGCCTCGCTTCCGTCAATTTCTTCAAATGATACCTCCGGAAGTGGGAACAGGTACATATAAATCAGGATTATAAGTACAAAGGCAAGACCGAAAAGACATATAGGTCTTCTCAATAATACCGCTCCTTTCGCAGTAACTTTCTTCCCTGCTTCTAAATGGAAACAGGCACATATGCTTTATTCAGTTTTCAGTTCTTCAGTTCCAATAAGGTCCAGATTCCTCTCAAAAATAGTAGTCAGGCTCAGGCTCTCCTTGTATAAAAGAGCGGTTTCACCGTTAATTGAAATCTGTACTTTATTAATATTAGGCAGTTCTACAAGTGAATTGGTTATTGAATAAATCGTGACATCCGAGGTCACATTATAAGGCTGGGTTAAAAACGCTTCATCTAGGTTTACATAACATATCCTATCGTTTACGGTAACACTGATCACCTTGGTTTCAGGATTGATTGTTGGATAAGCCCCATCCGAAAGAGGACCCTCAATCAATTTCTCCACTACCAGTTTTTCCACTGAAATATTACTGTTGTATTCTACATTTCTCTGGTTTTCTTCCACCAGTCTGTCACCGTTTTCATTGGCAAAATACAGGTGGAGATTTACCTTTTCATAAGTGTTGATCTCATCTCCCGCATTGTCAATAAACATATCCGCAGACATAGTACCTACTGCTACCCCGCCATTGTCCATTAGGGGCTCACCCTGTACGGTAAAAGAAATATATCTTACATTTTCGACCTGTGACAAGGTTCTGACTATTGCCGCACGTATCAGCACTTCCTTGATACTGCCCATTTCTTTGTAGTCTCTGTCAAAGTTAAGGGTCAGCTGTTCACCGTCCCGGGTATACTCAAGCAGCTGAAAGTTTTCCGCAAGCGGCGCCTTGTATTCCATTCTGGATGGCATTGTGCCAAGCTGTGCTATAAGCTCATCCAGCAATTCTTCACCGTCTTCGGTGACAGTCCGATACTCACTTGAAACAACACGGGTTTCTTCATTGTTTACATAATACACTTCATAGGTTCTGCCGTTGGTCTCATATTCGCCGTTGCCACAGGATGTAAGACTGCATAGGAGTGCAATGAAGAATATTGGAAATACTATTCTGAATATCTTGAATAATTGAATTTGCGATAACTTAGGCTGCATTATAGTGTTCCTTTCGTTTTAATCAAGGTTGTGCTGATTAATGGCTCTTGCAAAATCTATGACACCGCAATATAAGTCAAGGGAATTTTTACCGTAAAAGTTGTTCCCTCGCCCTCCTCGCTGACTACCTTGATAGATCCTCTATGCATCAATATGGCGCTTCTTGTAATTGCCAGTCCCAGTCCGGTACCGTCAATCTCTCTTGAGTGGGATTTATCCACACGGTAAAAACGCTCATAAATATGTTCTATTGATTCCTCCGGGATTCCGATTCCCGAATCCGCAACTTCAACCGTAAAGAACTGATGGTCGGCATCCAAAGTCACTTTAACCCAGCCATACTCTTTATTATATTTTATTGCATTTTCCACCAGATTTGAAATAACGAGTGTTATTTTAACTTCGTCAATTTCCGCCGAAACAGGTCTGACGCTCTCATATACAAGTTCTATATTTTTCTTTAGGGCAATGGGGCGGAGTCTTTTCATAATAAGCTCTACCAGCACATTTATATCTACCTGGGCAATATTTAAATCCGAAGATGTTCTGTCCATTTTGATAAGGGCAAGCAGGTCGTTTATAATCTTATCCTCCCTGTCAATTTCATCGGCAATATCTTCCATAAACTCACGATAAAGCTCTATCGGAACATCCTCCTGTCCACGAAGGGAATCCGCAAGCACCTTCATTGACGTAATTGGGGTTTTGAGCTCATGGGATACGTTTGATACAAATTCCTGTCTGGAATCATCAAGAACTTTCATACGGCTGAGCACCTTATTAAAAGCATCCCCGATATGCTCGGTCTCTAGACAGTCGGATACGGTGATAGGGTCATTGGTATAGCCTTCCTTAACCTGATTAAGGGCCTCCGTAATTTTCTCAAAGGGTCTTATTATCACATATGAAGCAAGCATGGATACAATGAAAACTATCAAAATAACCAAAACCTCCACAACAATGGCTTTTCTGTTCAGAATCGCCATTGTTGTGGCAATATAATCCGTAGATACGCTGGTCAACATAACTCCGCTGGCCAGATTAGGCTCCATAGGCTGTATTTCCGACGTATCAACTTCCAAACTTTCCATAATAGGTATTGTCATTTCGATGAAATTATTGGTAGAGTCATAATTACTGGTATTTACGCCTTTAAGGCAACGGATGACCTCCTCTGATATAATCGTTTTTCCCTCGCTTATACCATAGGTGTCCTTAACTACCTTAAGGTTATTATTGATGATCAGAACCCTGCCGTCATAAAGATTTGAAAGCATATTAAGCTCCGCATCAATTACCTCGGAAGATGTGTCCTGTAAATAGCGGTAGGCAATCAGGTGGTTTGCCAGAATTTTCAGCTGTGTCTGCACATCAGACGTACGCAGATCCACCGCCCGCTGTTCATAGTTTTTAAGAATTGCATATCGTGCTATCGTACTTGGAATGAAGCCGATAATAAAGACAATCAAAAAAATACGTATTTTAATACTACGCAGAAACTTTAATTTCTTTAAATTTATTTTAAGCAAAGTAATAACCTACTCCCCATTTTGTATGTACATATATAGGCTCGCTGGGTGTCTCCTCGATTTTTTCCCTGAGCCGCCTTATGTGTACGTCAACAGTACGTACATCCCCCGGATAATCGCTGCCCCAGATGATGTTCAAAAGATTTTCTCTACTGTATACCTTGTTCGGATTTTTCATAAGCAGTTCCAATACTTCGAACTCCTTGGCTGTCAGATTGACCTCACGGTTCTTGATATATGCTCTCCTTCCGTCTAAGTCCAGCCTCATATCACGAATTTCAATCTCTCTGGAAGTATTTGATTCCTCTTTTTTGCCTCCGGTCCGGCGCATGATTGCTTTGATTCTTGCCTTTACCTCAAGAATATTAAAAGGTTTGGTGATATAGTCATCTGCTCCATACTCAAGACCAAGGATTTTATCCATATCCTCTCCCTTTGCAGTTAACATAACTATTGGGGTACTTGAAAATTCCCTTATCTGCTGGCACACTTCAAAACCGCTCATCTTAGGAAGCATAACATCCAGCAAAATCATATCATATTGGTTATTTTTCGCCAGTTCCAGGGCCTCTTCTCCGTCATAGGCACAGTCAACTTCCATTCCATCCTGCTCTAAGCTGAAACGGATTCCTTTAACTATCAATTTTTCATCATCGACAACCAAGACTCTCTTTCCCATTTTAATACCTCATTCTTACTCAACCTGCACAATCCAGTCTAATTCACAGTAATCTTGTCCTTTATTTTTTCATAGGTGCCTTCTTTGATTCCGCTCACCTTCATAATATCTTCAACAGAAGAAAAGCTCCCGTTTTCCTGTCTGTATTTCACAATGGCCGCTGCCTTGCCGGCTCCGATACCGCTTATCGCGCCAAGTTCGCTCTCAGATGCAGTATTTATGTTAACTAATCCGGTTTCACTCCCTGCACTCCCTGATTGCTCTGCTCCGGAAGTTTCGCTGCCAAAAGTATATGTTCCGTCCGCCTTAGCCGCCTCTATCTCTTCCATAGTCGGTATGACAAGACGTTCTCCGTCGGTCAGCTGTCCGGCTTGGTTTACATAATCCTCACAGGCATATTCGCTAAATCCGCCTGCCGCTTCAATTCCCTCAAAGACACGGCTGCCTGCTTCAAGTTCATAAACACCCGGAACTGCTACTGCTCCGCATATATGTACGTAAATCTTTTCTACATTCACGGTATCAGAGTCGGAATTCGATACCGGAACCGGATTTACGCTTTCTTCATTCTCATACACCGTCTCTGAATCGCTCAGTTCAAGCACAATATCTTCCTTACCGGTGCATGCGCTCAGCACAAATAATTGAAAGCAAAAGAGTATTCCCAACTTACAAAACTTTTTTATCAATTTATGCATAATCATATCCCTGCCTTTTTATTTATTTTTCTAATAAAATATAAAAGACTCAGGATATCCCCGCCTATAAACATGCACCGTATTCTAATTGTAAAATAAATTTTTCCCTATGTCCACTTAAAAATAATAATTCCTACAATTGCGATCCCCATACCGATAAACTTTCTCACTTCTATCGGCTGCTTCTCCACATTAAAGAGACCCATAAGCTCAATCAGGTATGCAACAATGAGCTGCGCAATCACAATTAACATGGATGCTTTTGCCGGTCCGAGCTGCTCCATAGCCTTAATTACCGTATAGGTTATAAAAGCTCCAATCGTACCTCCAAGCAGCATATATTTAGGCTGAACCTTCATAAGTGCGCCAAAGGATGAGCGGTCGCTTATAAACCATGCGCACAGACAGACTAAAAGTGCCGTAAACTGTACGAAAACATTTGCCACCCATATGCTTGATGATTTTGTAACCTCGGTATTAAATACACCCTGAATTGCCATAAATGCGCCGGATAGCAGCGCAATAAAAAAACCTATCATAAAATACTCCTTATTATAATAACTCTTTAATTAAGAAAAAGTACAAGATAAATTTCATATGATGAGTTTTCATGATGAAACTCATCCGCTGAATCTTATCTTGTACTATCTTGTCCTTTTTATTCGGAAATATGCAATTCAAGTTATTTATTCTTGTATTTCATCCTGTGCTTCCTCTTCAATCTCCTCCGGAACGTCTATATATTCCTCCGTATAATCCTCACCGCTTATCTGGGTCATAATTTTTTCGGATAAGGATTTCAGCTCCCCATTGGCATCGTCACCGTCCCATATCCTTGCAAACGCAATCTCCATCTCCACCCAGTAATTACTGGTCTCTATCATCTTGGGATTCGGAATGGATTTCTGATATTCCGCCACAAAAGCTTCAGCATTTTGATTGGTAAATTCAACTCCTGATAGCGCCGGGAGTTTTCCGGTTCTGTCATAGAGATTGTCTACGTTATAACAGGATAAAAATGTCGCAAAATCGTTTGCTTCGTTTTTTCTTTCCGAATATCCGTTTACTACAACGCACTGCGTAACCGACAACGACCTGGATACAAGTTCTTCATTAACATCCGGTATCAATGAAGTTCCGTAATCATACTTAAACTCACCGTTTTCCTTTGCTTCCTCAATTTTGGCAAGTGCATCCGTGGTAACTACCGTATAAAGAATCTTACCTTCTATAAAATCCCTGAGAATGTCTGCATAACTGATTTCCACAGTATCAATTGAAAAAAACTGATTCAGATTCTGGTAAACCTTCATGCAGCGGATGGCGTCTTCATTATAAATATTAATAGACTTATCATTGTCTCCTGCCGCACCGCCCACATTAATATAATTTCCCACAAAGAAATAATTGTAAAAAATATCGGATACATCCCATTTGAATATTGCTTCCACCTGCTCGGGTGCATCATATTCATCCGCAAAATTAAGTATATCGTCTATTGTCTTTGGAAGTACTTCCTCTACACGCGCTGCAACGGCAGCTTCATCAATTGTATTCTCTGCATCAGAGAGTTCCTGCGCCTGTCCGGAGTCATTTTCCTCCGACGGCTCTATACGTTCTGCCTCTTCCTGAGCCGCTTCTCCCTGAGTTGCATCCATCTCAGCTTCTAACTGTGCACGTGCCCAATCTTCCATATAGGTTTTGTTATAAAGAAAAGAGCTTGTCTCAAAGTAAAAAGGATAAGCTATCTGTTTGTTATGATAGGTAACGGCATTAACTGCCGACTCCGGGAAAAAAACATCCATCCCTAAAACGCCCTCCGGCAGTCTGACTTCCGATGCCAAACCTGCCAAGTATGCTTTTTCCAAAGAATCGTTTCCTACAATATACAAATCCGGAATTTCCTCTGTATGAAGAGATGCCTGATTTATAGTCTCAAGGTATTCGGATCCCGATGTATACACAGGAATGACACGTGTGTCATTTTGATATTCATTATATGAAACCGCCACACTGTTTAAATAATCTGTCAATGCATCATCCGTATACCATAAATATATAGTATCTCTATGCCCGAAAATGGTATCATTGTATTCCCCGGCCTCACTTTCTGTCCTGTCAAGCAAGCCCATGCCGGCAGCCCCGTAAATGCCGCCAACCACACAGATTATCAGTATAACGGTAATTATTCTTCCTTTCAACGTCACTTCTATTTCTCCAATCTAGCCGATAAGCACTCTTCCAAAATCCCAATCATCTCGTCAACATGCTGTTTCCGAATAATAAGCGGCGGAAGAAAACGTATAATATTACTGCCTGCATTGATAAGTATGAGTCCCTTTTCCATTGCCATATTAATGATATCTGCGACAGGTTCATTAAATACCAGTCCCTGCATCAGACCCATGCCGCGTCTTGTTTCTATTAAGGCTGCATACTTCCCTGCAAGCTCATTCAGTCTTTTTTCCAGATAAACGCTGATTTCCTTTACATTGTCAAGAACCTTCTCTTTTTCAAATAAATCAATAACCTTACAGATTGCCGCACATGCAAGCGGATTGCCGCCGTAGGTCGTTCCATGGTCTCCTGCTTTAAGCGAATTCTGACCTATACGCTCTGTCATCATAAATGCTCCAACCGGCACGCCGCAGCCAAGTGCCTTGGCTGTAGTCATAATATCGGGTTTTATGCCAAACTTCTGCCAGGCATACATATATCCGCTTCTTCCCATACCACATTGAATCTCATCCAGAATCAAAAGTATATCGCGCTCTTCACATAATGCCTTAACTTTTTTAAGAAATTCCTCTTCAACCGGATGTATGCCGCCCTCACCCTGAACGGTTTCCAATAAAATAGCACATGTTTTTTTATTCACATTGGAAAGTACGCTGTCAAAATCATTGAAATCGGCAAAACGTATATTCCCTATCATAGGCTCAAACGCTTCTCTGTAATGTGGATTGCCGGTCACCGACAATGCTCCCATGGTCCTGCCATGGAACGAAATGTTCATCGCTATAATTTCATGGTCGGTAGTCCCGTCCTTAAGATAAGCATATTTCCTTGCCGTTTTAATTGCACCTTCAACCGCTTCGGCTCCGCTGTTTGTAAAAAACACCCTGTCCATTCCGGAAATCTGCTTTAACTTCTTAGCCGCCTCAATTGCCGGTACATTATAATAATAATTGGATGTGTGTATAAGTTTATCAATCTGAGCCTTCAGCGCATAATTATACTCTTTATTCTGATATCCAAGTGCAAACACCGCAATCCCGGATACGAAGTCCAGATATTTTTTACCCTCTATATCATACAAATATACACCCTCACCCTTATCAAAAACCACCTGATAACGGTTATAGGTATGCAAAAGCGCCTCTTCCGCCTCGTTTATATAGTCCTGCATTTTCATAGTAATTTCTCCTATCTTTCATAACCGGAACATTCTTCATAGCTATATCATCTTCTCGTTATCTTCGATAATCGCCGTACCAACGCCATGATTTGTGAAAATCTCAAGAAGCAGACAATGGGGTATCCTTCCGTCCAGGATATGCACCCTGTTTACACCCTCTCTTATCGCATCCACACAGTTCATAAGTTTAGGCAGCATACCTCCTCCGATGTACCCGCTGTTTACAAGCTCCTCAGCCTGTGATGCGGTAAGTCGTGAAATAAAACTCGATTTATCGTTGACATCTCTGTACAGTCCCTCTATATCGGTGAGAAAAGCCAGTTTTTCGGCAGATACCGCCTTGGCAATGGCACAGGCTGCATCATCGGCATTAATATTATAGGATTCAAAATTATCACCCAAACCGATTGGCGCCACAATAGGAAGAAAATCTTTTTCCAGCAGATCATAAAGCAGCTTGGGCTTCACTTCTCTGATATCTCCCACAAAGCCGATATCTTTACCGTCAACATACTTTTTATCGCATCTAAGAAGCCCTCCGTCTTTACCGCTGATGCCTACTGCCTTAACTCCCAGCTCCTGCACCATGCTTACAAGACTTTTATTTACCTTATTTAAGACCATTTCCGCTATTTCCATGGTCTCCGCATCAGTCACACGCAAGCCGTTTACAAACTCGCTTTCTTTACCGACCTTACCCAGCCAGCTGCTGATTTCCTTACCGCCGCCATGCACTATAATAGGCTTAAAACCTACCAGCTTAAGCAGGGTAACATCCTTTATGACATTTTTCTGCAGTTCTTCATTACTCATAGCACTGCCGCCGTATTTTACCACTATTATCTTACGGTTAAACTTCTGTATATAAGGAAGTGCCTCAACCAAAATCTCCGCCTTTTCCAGAATGCGGCTCATCTCTTTCTGTTCCATTTTGTTTCTTACCTTTCCTAATTGTATATTACATCTATAACCTAGCTTCTATAATCCGCATTAATCTTTACGTAATCATACGTAAGATCGCATCCCCAGGCAGATGCCTGTGCGGTTCCCATCTTCATATCTACAAGCGCTCTGACTTCCTCCGAAGCAAGAATCTGCGAAGCCTCCTCTTCGTCATAATCAGTCATTACACCGTCTTTATATATAAGTATGCTTTTATCCTCATTTTCCAGACGCAGCTCGATTTTTTCCGGGTCAAAGTCCACACCGGAATATCCAAGTGCACAAAGTATCCTTCCACAGTTGGCATCATGTCCGAAAATAGCCGCCTTTGTAAGACTTGAGCAGATTACCGACTTACTAAGGCGTCTTGCATCTTCCTTGGTTGCAGCATTTATTACCTTGGTCTCAAACAACGCGGTTGCACCCTCTCCGTCGCCTGCCATTTTCTTTGCCAGCGTTGTATTGATATAATTGAGGGCTTCAACAAATTTATCATAATCCTCATTCTTAGAAGTTATTTCAGGATTTTCAGCCATACCGTTGGCCAACACTACAAGAGTATCATTCGTAGAGGTATCACCGTCAATTGATACCATATTAAAAGTATCTATTACATTTTCGCGCAGCGCTTCCTGCATAAGCTCCTTGGAAATTGCAATGTCCGATGTAAGGAAACACAACATCGTACACATGTTCGGATGTATCATGCCCGAACCCTTGCACATACCGCCAAGTGTCACGGTCTTACCACCTATTTCAAAAGTGACCGCTGCCTGCTTGGAAACCGTATCCGTTGTCATAATTGCCTCTGCCGCGCTCTGACCTGCTTCTTTGGTATCTGCCTTAGCCTCCACCAACTTCTTCACGCCTGCATTCAGCTTATCCTGCGGAAGCTGCATACCGATAACACCGGTTGAAGCCACCAGCACCGAATCCGCCGGAATCTGCAAATGCTCCGCCGCCGCCTGCGCTGTCTTGCTGCAGCACTCATAACCCTGCTTGCCTGTACAGGCATTGGCTATGCCCGCATTTATCACAACCGCCTGTGCATAAGGAGAATGCTCCACAACCTCTTTGTCCCACAACACCGGTGCCGCCTTAACTACATTGCTTGTAAAAACCCCTGCTGCCCTGCAGGGTTTTCTACTATATATAAGGGCCATATCCTTCCTGCCCTGATATTTAATCCCTGCCTCCACTCCGGCCGCCTCAAATCCCTTAGCCGCAGTGACGCCGCCGTCTATTATTTTCATCTCATATACTCCTTTATACCATTTACTGAAGAATCGCTTCATTCCTTATTCCCTGTTGAATGCCGTTATATTATCCTCATTCAGTGTAAAATCATAATAATTCAAATCTTCACGTTTTGTCCAGCCTATTTGTTTCCAAAATGCGTTTCCCACATCATTTTTGGTAAAAGCTATAAGCGATACTTTATTTATATGCTCTTCTTTGAGAGCGTTCATACAAAAAACAACCATAGACTTTCCTATTCCGCGCATCCTGTACTCTTCCGCAACACAAACATGATAAAGACAACCTCTTCGTCCGTCATGTCCGCATAAAATAGCACCCACTATTTTATTATCCTCAATAGCAACAACGCTGGTTGTGGGATTTCTCTTAATAAATGCTTCCACACCGGCTCTGGAGTCATCCACGCTGCGGATGCCGAAACCCTTGATTGAAAGCCAGAGGGCGCGGACTTCGTCATAGTCATCTATTGTCATTGTTCGAATCATGTTATGTCAACCTCCGTGTAGGTGTGTCCTGTGTAAGGTAAAAATTTTTCCAGTATATCATTTGTTTTCAATTTCAGACTGGAAGTATTGATGCAAGGGTGGCAGCCTATATATTCATCTTTAAGTATGTCGCTGTCTATCAAGAGTTGCACTTTATGTTCTTTGTCGTTCATCAGGCCCATAATGCTTACAGAACCCGGTGTAATATTCAATAACTGTTCCATATACTCCGCTTCTGCAAATGAGAGTCTTGCACTTCCTATCTGCTTTGATATATCCTTTGTCACAAACTTCTTCTCTCCCGGCATCATCAATAAATAAAATGCCGTTCTCTGCGAGTTACAAAGAAATAAATTCTTACATATATGTATACCAAGCAGCTTGTCCACATCGTGACAGGCCTCAACAGTTGCAGTCACTTCATGGTCAAGTCTCTCATAAGGAATATCCAGTTGTTCCAGCAAATCATACACCGCCATCTCCTTCTCAAGTCTTCCCTCCGGAGACGGCCTGGTTGTCACCGGCGTCAAATCTTTCATAATACTCCCTCCCTAACAACATCCTATATTCTATCACACTATTCCCCTCTAGTACACCCCATACTTTTATGAAAAATCATTTGAAAATCATTGCCTTTTTAAGACCGGTATGTTAGAATTATGGCAGATTTGTGACAATTTGGATTATGTTTTATTATATAAAGCCATCACGACCATCGTAGGAGCAGTTTGATGAATTTAACCAAATTTAAGATAAATTTGAGCGAACGTAAAAAATATTTTCTTGCATATACAGTCTGCTTTTCTATAACTTCTTTCATTGTCTATTTCTGGTTCATACAGGCACACAGGACATTAATATGGAGAGAAGACGGATGGAATGAGTATTATAAGGCTCTGATCTACTATTCCAAATATTTACGTTCAATTATTAAAGGCCTCCTTGTTCAGCACAAACTGATAATTCCAAACTGGGATTTTGCCATTGGTGAGGGAGGCGATATCCTCACATCCATGCACGCTTGTACAATTGGAGATCCTTTTAATGTTTTTTCAATATTTTTCTCAGAAGACAACATGTACTTATATTATGACTTTGCCATAATATTACGTATGTTTGTTGCCGGTATTACGTTCTCACTCCTTTGCTTTGAAACGGGCAAAAGCCCCAATTATGCAGTTCTTGCCGGCGCTATGACATATGCTTTTTGTAGTATTTCTATTTACTCTAATAAGCATCCCCTTTTTTATAATCCAATTATATATATGCCTCTACTCATTATGGGCATTGAGCAAATTATCAAGAAAAAAAGACCTTATCTTTTCATATTCACTGTTGCAATATCTGCAATAAGCAATCTTTATTTTTTTTATATGCTGGTACTTGCTGTAATAATTTATGTAATCATAAGGGCATTTTTATTATACCGCAAAAATATAAAAGCAATAGTTTTATTAATAGTACGAATAGGAGTATCATCTATTCTGGGTGTTATACTGTCGGCAGTTATAACATTTCCAATTTGTTATGCTTTTCTTGACAATTCCCGTGTGTCAGTAACTTATAACATCAATCTTTTTTACCCACTCTCGTATTATAGTATTATCCCTGAGGCTTTTATTTCACAGGGAGGCGATTATCATCTGTATATGGGCTTTTCCATACCTGTTCTGTTTGCAGTTTTTCTAATGTACTATAAGAAAAAACAATATCAATTAACGAAAACTCTTTTTATTACCTGTGTCATCATTATTATATTCCCGGTATTGGGCCATGTTTTTAACGGTTTTGCTTATGCCGCCAACAGATGGATATGGGCTTTTTCACTGCTCTGTGCATATATTTTGATATTACTTTGGCCCTCTCTTATGAATCTAAACGTTAAAGAGAGTATCTTCCTTTTTAAGTGCATTACTCTGTATTTTGTCATATGCATTCTCTTTGAGTATTCTCATTCCGAACAAGCGCTTAGCTCTATTATTATTGGTTTTATTTCGCTCATTATACTTATTCCGCTATACGATAAAGGAACTGCGACAGATTATAGAAAAAAACAGCTGATTACCCTGTCAATTATAATAACAAGCGTTATTATAAATAACCGCTGGGGAAGTTCCTTTTTTTCAAACAGTAACGCAGGCGAATATCTGGAAGTCAGACAGCTTGCATTAAACGCCAATGAGACCGCTGCAGTAGCCGAAACCGCTGATATACAGGGGATTAACGAATATTACCGGTTTTCAGGCAGAAATTTGACAAAGAATGCCAACATAATTTCAGGAATATCTTCTACTGAGTTCTTTTGGTCATTATCCAATCCAAGAATTGCAGAATATAGAAGCAGTGTAGATATTTTGGAAAACCGTTCTTTTGATTCTACCAACTTTGATGACAGAGCAGCTCTCACAACACTGGCATCTGTATTGTATTATGTTATACCACAAAATGATACCTCTCCGGTACCTTATGGTTTTACCTATGTGGACAACTTAGAAAACCAATCTTCATACAAAGTCTATCAAAACGAATATTCGCTGCCACTTACGTATACTTATGACAGTTACATGCCGGAATCTGAATGGAATACACTCTCACCGGCAGGAAAAGGCGAAGCTATGCTGCAGACTGCGGTTTTGTCAGAAGATGCAGCAAGTGTAGATGAAAAGAAGCCGGAACTTAGCAGTTATGAACTTCCATATACAATTACATGCAATAGCGATGACATAACTTTTCAGCACAATACTTTTCTTACTACCAACAATAATGTAACTGCTACCTTTTCGTTTGATGCTGTGCCAAACAGTGAAATATATATTTGTTTTGAAGGAATTGATTTTAAAGAAACTCCCAGATATGACTTATATTATGGTGATCCCAAACTTGATCCTATGGATCTATATAATGATATGAGATGGGGGATGAATGACTATAACTCTCAAATGGAAATAAAGAAAGAAAAGATATATTGGAGTAACCAGGATCATAATAGTACTTCATTAATTATGTCAACCTCAAACAATGAATCCAAAACACTACATTACTACACAAACGATTTCAAATACTATGATGGCAGGCATGATTTTGCCGCGACTTTTGTTTCCGGCGAAGAAGGCATTAACGCTATAGATATTTCATTCTATTTACGTGGAGTGTATTCATTTGATTCGATTAAGATAATCTGCCAGCCAATGGATGATTATGCAAGCCGGATAGAAGGTTTAAAAGACAACTCTCTTCAAAATATGAACATCGGAACAAATAGTGTCACCGGCAACATAACCCTAAAACGCCCGGGTCTCTTATGCTTTTCCATTCCACATTCCGACGGTTGGAGCGCTTACGTAGATGGTCAAAAAGCAAAGATATATCAGGCAAATATAATGCACATGGCACTTGATTTAGATGCGGGAACACACGAAATCAAACTGGTATACAGAACTCCGTTCTTACTGGAAGGAACACTGGTTTCGTTGTGTGGAATAGTGATATTTATTATATTTATTATCATTAACGAAAGGAAACTTCGAAAAAATAAGCAACAAAAGCTTATTAACAAGGAAAAATAATGATTAATTTATTCAAATTTAAAATAAAATTAAGTGAACGCCAAAGATTTTTTCTTGCATACACCGTTTGCTTTTTAATAACTGCATATATAATATATTTTTGGTATATTATGCAGCACAGGACCTTTATCTGGAGGGAAGATGGCTGGCAGCAGCACTATAAAGCTCTGGTCTACTATTCTAAGTATTTACGCTCAATTATCAGAGGACTTATCTCTCAGCACAAGTTAATAATCCCAAACTGGGATTTTAACATAGGTCAGGGAAGCGATGTCCTTACAACCCTTCATTATTATACAATTGGAGATCCTTTTTCAATTTTTTCTATATTTTTTAAAGAAGAAAACATGTATTTATATTATAACGCAGCTGTTATATTGCGCATGTTTGCTGCCGGTATTGCATTTTCGCTGCTTTGTTTTGAAACCGGCAAAAGAAACAATTATGCAGTTCTTGCCGGCTCTATGGCATATGCCTTTTGCGGATGGGCTGTTTATTACAAACAGCATCCTTTTTTTATAAATCCTATGATATATATGCCGTTTCTTATTATGGGAATTGAAAAAATTATCAAGAAAAAAAGACCATACCTTTTCATTGTCACGGTGGCTCTCTCATCAATAAGTAATTTTTACTATTTTTATATGCTGGTGCTTGCAGTTATAATTTATGTTGTTATAAGAACTGTGCTTTTATACCGCCAAAATATAAAAGAAGCGGCTTTATTAATTGTACGTATAGGCGCATCATCTATTTTAGGAGTAATATTATCAGCGGTCATATTCCTTCCGCTTTGCTATGCCTTTCTTGGCGATGCCCGCGTTTCGGGGAACCATAAATTCTTTCTTTTTTATCCACTCTCATATTACAGTATGCTCCCTCAGTTATTTATTTCATCAGGTCAGAAATATTATCTGTGCCTGGCATTTTCTATTCCAATACTGCTTGCAGTTTTTTTGATGTTTTATAAGAAAAAACAATACCAATTAACCAAAAGCCTTTTCATAACATGTGTTATTATTACACTAATTCCGGCTCTATGCCAGATTTTTAACGGTTTCGCATATGCTGCCAATAGATGGGTATGGGCATTTGCACTGCTTTGTGCATATATTTTGACATTACTTTGGCCCTCTCTTATGGAATTAAAGGCTAAAGAAGCTATATTCCTTTTCAGATGCAGCGTTGTGTATCTTATTATATGTATCCTATTTGAATACTCTCAGAATAAAAAGGCATTTACTTCAATTGCTATTTGCTTTATTCTGCTTTTTATCCTTACTCCATTCACTAATAAGGAGATATCAGTCAGTTATAAAAGGAAACAATGGCTTACTCTGCTAATTGTAATAGTAAGTATAATTGTAAACAGCCGCTGGGGAAATTCATATTTTGACAACAGCGATGCGTCCGTATATATGGAAGTTAGACAGCTTGAATTAAACAATAATGAAACTGCCGCAGTATCTGCAGTTGCTGCCACGCTTAATGAAAATGAATTTTACAGATATTCAGGTAGAGCGCTGACAAAAAATGCTAACATAATTGCAAGAATATCTTCAACCGAATACTACTGGTCATTGTCCAATCCAAGTGGAGCGGAATACAGAAACAGTCTTAATGTTTTAGAAAACCGTTCTTTTGACCCTTCTAATTATGACGACAGGGCAGGACTCACAACACTGGCATCGGTATTGTATTATGTTATTCCACAAAACGATTCTGCGCCGGCACCATATGGATTTACCTATGTAGACAACATTGAAAACCCGTCTTTATATAAAGTCTATAAAAATGAATATGCCCTTCCGCTTGCATATACCTATGATAATTACCTGAGAGAAGATGCCTGGAATCTCCTCTCACCGGTTGAAAAAGAAGAAGCAATGCTTGAGACTGCGGTTTTGGCCGAAGATGCCCAATATTCACCTGAGATTGAACCTGAGCTTAGCAGTTATGAAATTCCTTACACTATTACGTGTAATAGCAGTGAGATAACCTTTCAGGATAATGTTTTTATTACAACTAATGAAAATGCGAGTGCTACCATCGACTTTAAACCGATAACAGACAGTGAAATTTTTATTTATTTTGAGGGGATGGATTTTAAAGAAAGTTCAAAATATGACTTATACTATGGTGACGATAGCCTGGATCCTCTGAATTTATATAATGATGCAAAATGGGATTCCCTTGACATTAACTCACAACTGGAAATTAAGCAGGATAAATTATATTGGAGTGATTTTGACCATGCCAAAAGTGCACTAACTATTTCTACTCCAAACAATGAAACCAAAACTTTAAATTACTACACAGAAAATTATGATTTTTACAGTGGAGTACATGATTTTACCGCAAATCTGCTCTCTACCGGAGCAGGACTTTCTTCTATAGATATTTCATTCCAGGCGCGTGGAGTGTATACATTCGATTCAATAAAAATCATCTGCCAGCCAATGAATAATTATGTAAATCAGATAGAGAGATTAAAAGAAAATACTCTTCAAAACATGAACATTGACACAGACAGCATTACCGGTACCATAACTTTGGACAATCCGGGGCTGCTATGTTTCTCAATACCGTACTCCACCGGTTGGAGTGCCTATGTGGACGGCAATGAGACTAAACTTTATCAGGCAAATATAATGCATATGGCCATAGACCTGAATGCCGGAACACATGAAATCCGGCTGGTATACAGAACGCCGCTTAAGAGGGAAGGCATATATATCTCTCTATTTGGAATAGCGGTATTTATTGTATTTATTTTCGTCAACGAGAAAAGGATACGTAAAAACAGCCATAAATAAAAACAAATAAGGCAAGAAAAATAATTGAGTTATTATAAATATTGTTGTATATTAAATTATAGTAATTACTAAGTTTTTTAATCGGAACTTAGACAAACAGGAGGAGTTTTATTATGAAAGAAAAAGTAGTTCTTGCTTATTCCGGTGGTCTTGATACAACAGCTATCATACCCTGGTTAAAAGAAAATTTTGATTATGATGTAATATGTGTCTGCGGAAACTGCGGGCAGGCAGAGGAACTGGACGGTCTTGAGGAAAGAGCGCTTTCAAGCGGCGCTTCCAAATTGTACATAGAAGACCTGACAGATGAATTTTGTGACGATTTCATAATACCCTGTGTACAGGCGCATGCAGTTTATGAAAATAAATATCTGCTTGGTACTTCTATGGCAAGACCTGTAATTGCCAAGAAACTCGTTGAAATTGCCCGTAAGGAAGGTGCAACGGCAATCTGCCATGGCGCAACCGGTAAAGGAAACGATCAGATACGTTTTGAACTTGGAATCAAAGCACTTGCTCCTGATTTAAAGATTATTGCAGCCTGGAGAAATGAAAAGTGGACTATGAATTCCCGTGAAGAGGAAATTGAATACTGCCGCAATCATGGCATTAATCTGCCTTTCTCGGCAGACAGCAGTTACAGCCGTGACCGTAATCTCTGGCACATCAGCCATGAAGGTCTTGAACTGGAGGACCCTTCCAATGAGCCAAACTACGAACATCTTTTAGTACTTGGTGTTACTCCCGAGAAAGCTCCCGAAGAGGGTGAATATGTTACTATGACATTTGAGAAAGGAATCCCTACCTCCGTAAACGGTAAGAAGATGAAAGTAGCCGATATTATTTCCGTTTTAAATGAACTTGGCGGCAAGCACGGTATCGGGATCGTAGATATAGTAGAAAACCGGGTAGTTGGTATGAAATCCCGCGGTGTATATGAAACTCCCGGCGGAACCATACTTTATGAGGCACATCAGCAGCTTGAAGAATTGATTCTTGACCGTGATACCTATGCACTCAAGGCAGATTTAGGCAATAAGTTTGCCCAGGTTGTGTATGAAGGCAAATGGTTTACTCCATTGCGTGAAGCTCTTCAGGCTTTCATAGAGTCTACACAGCAATATGTGACCGGAGAAGTAAAATTCAAGCTTTATAAAGGCAACATCATTAAAGCAGGCACGACTTCACCATATTCCCTCTATAATGAGAGCATCGCCTCATTCACAACAGGCGATATGTATGACCACCATGACGCTGAAGGCTTTATAAATCTGTTTGGTCTTGCAAGCAAGGTACGGGCAATGAAGATGAACGAGGTTGAAGGTAAATAAAACATGGACGTAATTTCGTACATTGTTACATATTCGATAGTAATTAATCTGATTGGCTTTGCCCTAATGGGCATTGACAAATTTAAAGCAAAAAAAAGAGCATGGAGGATTCCTGAATCCACGCTCTTTGTCGTTGCGTTAATCGGCGGAAGTCTTGGTACTACTATAGCAATGTACCTCTTCCGCCATAAAACGCGGCATTGGTACTTCCTCTATGGGATGCCAGCCATCTTACTGCTCCAGATTGCTGTGGTTGTAGTACTTATTTATTCGCCTATTCAGTTTAAGATACTTTAAAAACCCGATTATATAGTAACAACTATACCACCGTCGTTTGCATACATACTGCTTACACCTCTGGTATCCATTATCACAACGTCTTTGACCTTGGTCCTTGCCAGAAGTTCATTTTTCATAAATTCGGCTCTGTCAGGGCAGTTGCACTGGGATATCATAAGGATTCTGCCCTCAATGTCCGGCGCTTCCGCAACCATTATATCAGCCAGCTTGCTTATTGCTTTCTTCATGCCTATTGCCTGACTCTTCTGCTCTATTACACCATGATTTCCGCACATAATAGGTTTAATGTTCAGCGTGGATACAACCATAGCTTTTACTCCGCTCATCCTGCCGTTTTTGCGCAGAGTCTCAAGATTATCCAGAATGAAGTAAGTCTTCATCTCATTGCGGAAAGCTTCCACTTTTTTAATCGTATCCTCAAAAGAAAGACCCTGCTCCTGAAATTCAACTATCTTATACAGATACTGAGTCTCGCCGCTGGCAGCACTTTCGGAATCCAGTACATAAATATTCTTTTCCCCATATTGCTCATGATACAGATTTTTACCCAGTACTGCGCTGTTATAGCTTCCGCTGAGATGCGATGAGAGGGTAATGACAAAAACATTCTCCGCATCCGTTTTATATGCCTCTAAAAATTTCTCGGGAGACGGGCAGGCGGATTTGGGACATTTAGGACAGGACGCAACCTGCGCCAGAAATTCAGCCTGGTCAAAATTATCATCATCTATAATACAGTAATCTCCCACCTCTAAGGATAGCGGAACTATTTCAAAACGCTCATCATTACTGTATATTTCCGGTACTTCACAACAACTGTCTACTACTATTTTGTATTTCATAAGATCCTCACAACTATTCCATGTAGTTTTAATTACTACTTATAATAACATGATTATGCGGTATTGTAAATAGGGTTTTAAAAATGATATAATAAATTATAAAAGGAGTAAGAATATATGATAGCATTAAAAATCAATAATATAAAACAGTTCATGGGAAAACTGCTGGCATCGGAAACCTTTGATGTTTTTATGCTGGAAGAGGCCTCTATAAGTACATATAATACTTTTATTATAGACGGTCATCAGAACAGGGATTTTTATAGCACGGAGGAATGGGAGGATAAGGAATTAAGACCATATGATTTCAGCATGTGGAAACAGGTTCGTCCTATTTGCTATTCGTTAATTAAAGGAACCAAGACCCCCGGTGCCTTTAAATTTATTCTCCATCTGATTCCCGAGCAGGTACATAATATTTTGGAAAAAAGTGACACAGATGTCACTTTTGACCAACTTAAAGCCCTGGTTCTTACAATAAAATATGACGGCACCTCCCTTACCCTTATTACAGGTACCGCTTTCCACTCCTTTGTTATGGATAAAAGTGTGGACGGTTTATGGGATGATGCCGTCAGGAAATTTCTTTATAAATGCGAAATTGAATATGAGGAGTTGTAAAAAGCAATATATGGCTTATATCCTACTCCAAGGTAATATTTCCGCTGTCAGTCTCAATACTGATATTATGTGTTCCGTTTCCGATAATGCCTATTTTTTCAGTATCTGAGTTATGTTCATATTGTGTATCATGCAGATCGACTTTTATATTGCCATATTCGCTTCTTATATCAAAAGACAGGTCATCCGGCTTATCTTTATACCGGATATTGACATTTCCCGAATCACTTGATATGGTTGCCTCCGTCTTTACGTCGATGTCCTTTAAATTTACATTGCCGGCATCATTATTTAATACAAAAGTCTCAAATGAAATATTGTTAAACTTAAGGTCACCATATCCATTATTTAAATCAAAGTCCCCGCAGGAACTGTTTTCAATCTTAATATTCCCGGAATCGTTATTAAAATCAAAACCTTTACATGAAATATTGTTAAGATTTACATTTCCATAATTATTATTTAATTTAAGCCCCTCGCAGGAAATATTCTGAATCCGGATATTCCCGGAATCATTTTCATACGAAAAAGCCGCGGCACAGGTAACATTTTCAATGTTTACATTGCCGTATTCATTATCCAGCACAAAAGTCCCGCAGGAAACATTCTTAAGCTGCATATCCCCGGATTCATTGTTAAGATTCAAGGCTATGGTATCATTCTCCGGAAGATAAATTACTGCCTCTCCGCCAATCCTTCCATAGTTAACACTATGCCAGAACGGGACATTTACAGTGTATGGAATTTCCTTTATTTCCATAACAATACTGTCCTGCACCTGATTAAGTCTAACTGTGTCTTCACCGCCGCGCATCGTTCCGCTATAACTGACATGGATATCATTATCTTCAGATGGCATAACCTTTATATCCCAGAATTCGTTACTCAGGCTTATTGAATTTATATCTTTTGCGGCAAAGTCCTTGGAGCCGCTTACAGACTGTGTATAAACTGTTCTGTCTGCGCCGACTTCACTGACCGCATCACTGCCATAAGCTCTGTCATAGTATTCGTTATAATAGCTTACAGCCGACATTATCATAGCAAAGAATGCAACTATAAATATGAGAATGACCGCCGCAAAATCATAGACATATTTCTTTTTTTCCTGATTCCTGCCGGTACAGCTTATAAGAATCTCCACTCCAAGGAAGATCAGAATAAGCGGCCACATTTCAAAAATCAGATTATACCTTAATTTCGGCTGTATTATATGAACCATAAATAATATTCCATACAATACCAGCATCAGACCGCAGGTAAATGAGCCTACTCTGCGTGTATGGCAAAGTTCTTTATCGTTTTGACCGGATTGGTCAAAATCATTTGATTTACTCATCATCTTTTCCATCCTATTGCTGACCCCCTCCCTGCTGAGAATTATGGTTTATATCTTGATTCACATTCTGATTTCCAGTTTGGTTCATATTCTGATGCATGTCGTTATGAGCATTTTTATCTGTAATTTCATCTATTTTATCCAGCTCAATCTTCTTACCCCGTATAAGCTTAACTCCGCACCAGATAATAACTATACTTATAATAAGCTGTGGCAGATCTGAGCTGATAGCATTTACATAACGGGCAACATATGCATAATAGAAATCAGGACCTACCATATCGTATATATAGTCTGTTGTCACATCCCACAACATTGAAATTCCCAACAGTATCAAAATTACTGCCGCAGCTTTTCTGTAACGTCCGGATAAAGATTTCTTAAGAGACTCCATTTCTTTGTGATCCAAACCAAACAGATAAGTATCCTCTACTCTGTAAAATTCCTCATCGCTCAAGGCACCTAAATTATTGGCATGGAAAAAGCTATACACCCAGAGTACCATTGGCAGAAACGAAAGTATTCCAATGTTTGTAACACCAACAACCACCCATAACAGTGAAAATGCCAAAATCAGGCTGAGTCCCATATTCATAAATCCCAGATATAACTCTCCCGCTCCGGGGAAAAACGAAAAACAAAATAATAAAAACCTATTCTTTTTCTTTCTCATTGATATTAACCTCCATTCGTACTAATTCATTCAATTTTCCGTTTACTATACTGACATATTCGTCCATATGTTTATTGAGCTTATAAGTAAATCGCTCATCATATGATTTTTTTGTTTCCTGACCGAACCGTCTATGATCATTTAACTTACCATCTTGAATTTCATCCTGCAGCTGTGATATGATTCCGGTCATCGGACCTTCTTCTTTATTCATATTATCCGGCACTACAAGTACGATTGCCAGCGACGCTGCTGTTGCGGCAATTACTTTCATACTGTAGGAAAACAACTGCAGATTCTTTTTATATTTTCTTTTTTGTAGTATATGATATATTATCTCGTCCCCAAAACCCTTAGGCGGATGCAATAGCGGTTCTGATTCAACCGAAGCAATAAGTTCTTCCAAAGCCTCATCGGTAAGATAGTCATCATTTATATTCTTCATGCGATGTTCTCCTTTCTGTATATTTTTCTAAGCATACTCCTCGCCCTGTATATCTGCGTCTGTATAGTCTTGAGCTTCTGCCCTCTGATTGCGGCAATCTCCTTTACATCCATTTCATCATAATAATATGCCTTTGCAATCTCGTTATAGGGCGGTTTTAACTTCTGGCAATGTATTAAAAGCATTTCCTTTATCTCATTCTCCATATAGACGTTCTCAGGCGTATCCGCAAGCGGCGCGGCCCGCATATCCTTTTCCAGATAAACGTCCTCGGTAGGAATGCTTCGTCGTCCGGAGTTTGACATATAATCGAGGCATTTATTGGTAGCAATCCTGCAAATCCAGGCTTTGGAATTGGTGCCGTCAAAATTTTTCAAATGTTCATATGCAGAAAGAAAGGTGTCCTGTGCAAGGTCCTCGGCCGCAAAATAGTCTGCGGTCATTTTATAACAGATGGAAAACACAAGATTCTGGTAAGAATCAATCAACTCGGTCAACTGTTCTTCCCTGCGTATACGCCCACCCCCTCTCTGTGTGCCTTACTTGGTGCGTTCCTATATATTATAACGGAAAGTCAGCTTGATTATCTTCAAAAAATTTAAAATTTTTTCTGTTTTGGACAAAAAATAGCGGTAAAACTGTGATGTTCTACCGCTTGTTATGCCACTATTTATTTTTCCAATGCTATGCCTCGTCATTTTTAAGAAGATCACACCGCACCGTGACCCGCGTCTGACCTCCCAGGGTACAGGTAAAGAGCGTCAGATCCCATGACCCGCTCTCCATCTCCTCCACAGCCGTACCGGCAAGGGTCTCCAGTTCCACAACGGTATAGTCAAAAGCATTTCCCTTCACATCGGTGAAGATCACTTCATCCCCGGGTATCAAATTTTTCAGCCGTCCGAAGTGGGTGGCATAATTGTGGGCACAGATGATCAAATCCCCATTATACGGCGAGCCCAGATACCGGCAGGGAGATATTTTCAGCAGTGCAAGACTCCAGTCCTCCTGCACCGGCAGCTCCACATCTATCACCGGTATGGAGACCGTTCCGATATACCGGTGTCCATCCATCTCCAATATCGGCAGTTCCCGGGCAGAGTCAAGTGGAAGCCCGGGCAGAGTCACACTTGTGTTCGTTTCCGTCACCTCTTCCCGGTGTCGTACAACATCATCCAATACTGTATATGCCTGAATGCCCGCCCGGTAGTTTTCCCACATATTATAGCTGCTAAGACCAAAGCCCAACGCCACAGCCAATATGCCAATGATCATCATCACCAGACCAAAATGTCGTTTACTCATAAGGCTCCTCAAACTCCTCCGATTCCTTTTTCCGGATAAACAGCAACACTCCTACTATTAAAAATAATACGCCCACAGTTGCCAGCAGCGTCACCGGCCACCATAGCTGCCCCGTCTGAGGCAGACTTAAAACGCCCGATGTCGTAGGAGTAGTCGTCAGATCAACCTCTGAAGTGGGCGAGGAAAGCTCCGAATTGTCCGGCTCAATGCTACTGTTACCGTTACCGCTGCCGGGTCTAAAACCGTCGGGGTTGCTCTCGTACATCCAGATGGAGATTACGCCTTTATTCTCCCATACCGTGAAGGTATAGTCACCGTTGCGGTTGAAGTCATCAATCTCCGAACTGCCTCCTTTATCCTTATTTAGCAGTGCTTTCAGGACGGCATTATACTTTTTCTGACTTGTCTTTTCATTCTTTATCTCCGGGAAAAAAGCGTCCAGGGCATCCCGGATTTTTTCCTCCTCGCTCTTTTCGTCGTCTGTGAGATTCTTATATGCATCAGATTCCCGATCTTCATGCGCGGAATCGCTCTCATTATAATTTGCTCCGTCCGTTGCGTTATTAACGGCATCCCAGAAAGTGTAGGTGGGGTGTCGATCGAGCCACTTCCGGAAGGGACCGGCGTCTGTCAGCACCTTGACGTTCAAGCCATACTCATCCAATGCATAATACGTCAGCACATCTGACCAATACCCATGGAAATAGTTATTGTGCAGTCCACCTGAGGCATCCACCCAGTTCAGGGCCACCGTGTAACGGAAAGGTCTTTCAACCTTATTCCAGGTAGGCATTAACAGTAGGACATAGATATCCATATCGACGGAGTCTATATCATCGTTCAGAATGCCAAACTCGGAGATGTCCTTGATGTCAATGGAACCGCTTGTAAAGTGAACCTCCTCCATAACATACTCACCGTTAACTTTAAGCCAATTGCCGTCTGAACCGATTACATGCCGTCTGACCGGTTGGTAGTCTTCGTCCACCAGCACCCAGTCCACAAATTTGTAATAGCTCTTCGGGTCCGTGGGTTTGGTGCGTCTGAGGACGGCTATATTATTGATATCCACATCATAGAAAGCACCTAAGTTATCGTCGAATTGCTCCTCATGTCTGTCAGGATTATTCTCCCGGAATAATTTAGGGCAGGAAGCGTAATGAGCAATCACCGGCATATTCCCCGGGATACGTACATCAACGATAGCGTTACCATCCGGATCCTCAAACCCCTCCAGAGTATTCGGCATATAGCGCACTACATATCGCTTCGGACGAGCCACAATGGTCAACAGGGCAATCTTATAGGGATTTCCGCTACCGGGGTCAACGTACATATTATCATTAATCCACCGTCCCTGTCCGGTAAGCCGAATGTAATACCAACCGCCGGTACCCTCATAAATGTACCGGGACTTCAAATTTGCATTTATATCTTCTCCGAAGTTGAACACCTTTTCGCCCTTACCGGCTATGACCTCCTCTTTCGTCAGAGGCGGATCCGTTGGATTCTCCGGATTATGAGGGCCGGGGGTTGCATACAGCCTGGGTATAAGTACTTGCCCTTCATCATCTTCTCCTATCCTGATCTTGCTCCATTCGGTAAACGGGTTCCCATCTTCATCGTACAGCGGCTCACCCTTTCTGCTAACGGGTATAGGTGTATTCCCGTCATACCTCATCCAAGGCTTGGTGCCATCGGACACATATGGAACTACAGCATTTTGACTCTCTCGGTCAACGTGACCGGTCACTTCATTCCGCATTGCTGATGCCTGAAGACTGTGGTCCCTGCCGTATATTACGCCGTCACGGGCGCTCTCAAAGAGGTAGTAGGGACTGTCATAGCCCTCCGCAAGCTTAAATCGGATGTTTGCACCACCGTTGTTCATATCACCCGTTTTATAATCAATGGCATTAATGACAACGTTTGCTCTATGCGTATCTTCGCTCCAGCCGGGCTTCTTACTCTTTGCTTCATCGCCTTTGTAGTAATATTGAATTGCCTCCACAAGCGCATCGCTGCTCTCTGCAGTGGCACCGATAACGCCTTCCAGTTGGTAAATGGAAAACTCCGGTGCACCGACGATGTACATATTCAGATTCATACCGGTGATGGAGACATTGGATCGGGCATTGGTGATGATGAACCGGTAATGACGCTGGGCATTGCCAAAGACGAGCAGATATTCTACTCTGACTATGGCACCGTCCGGCAGGGTGGTCTCGGTGTACCATGCATCCATACCGCTCTCCGAGCCTATAGTCTCTCCACTCTTATCATCCCATAAATAGTGCGGATAAAAGGGAACCGTGATACCCACGCCATTTACCTCCAGTGCATCCATGAAATAGCTTGACTGCGGATCGTTAGTCTGGAAAATCCAGGAGTAGGAGTAGGTGCCGTCAGGTTCTCTTGTCATCTCCACAGAATCGCTGTTTCCCCAATCCCAGTTTACACTTGCAGGTTCTCCCAGGTTTGGATAGGCAGCGGGACGCTTGGGGTAGGGGTCTTTGCTTCCCTTCCCCATAGCATATTCATAGTCAGCTTCCCAGTTATAACCCTCAACTGCTGCAGTTCCACGGCCTTTCACACCCACTAACCCTTCCTGAACAGGTCTAACTGCAAACACCGGCTTGGACTTTGGCCTAAGCACGGCGATGATGAGGCGGTCTTCACCAACCTGGTTGTTGTAAAAGGTCCCACTCGTTGTCAGGTTCCCGGGTCCTTTATCGGTATTAACCAGCACCGAGTAGCCGTTTCCCGGTAATATTCTATCATAAACCGGCTCTTCACCCAGCGCCCAGCCGCCGTTGACACCTGTGTACAAACCTTCATTGTCTTTCTCCCGTTCTTCCTTCGTTCCCAGCTGCAGCTTCGGTTTACCCCAGCCGCCGTCCGAATTCTTCTTTGCCAGATAGAAGGAAAGCGTGTAGCCATC
>JAFLTH010000029.1 GCA_022510525.1 Lachnospiraceae bacterium
CACCAGCCTACACCATGTGTCAAACCGGAAATATCTTTTACTTCTTTTGCCTGAACCCATTTTGCTTCCTCTGGGATTGGAGCACAGCCATGATGTACACCCTGTGCCACAGTACACATTTCTTCAACTTCTTTTGAATAAATCATGTGATAACTCCTTTCAATATGTATATATTATATTATTTTTATTTTCTCACACTACAGGTAAAAAATCCAGTTATTTCTATAATTTTAAGTTAAAATCATACGGTCATTGGAAAACTCACCGCCGCTGACTTCTTCAAACTTTGCAAGCAAGTCAGAAACTTTTAGTTTCTTTTTCTCTTCTCCGCTCACATCATATATGATCCTGCCTTCATGCATCATAATCAACCGGTTGCCATGCGCAATGGCATCTTTCATATTATGTGTAACCATCAAGGCAGTAAGATTATTTTCCTCGATTATCTTATCCGATAACGCAAGCACCTTTGCCGCAGTTTTCGGATCCAGCGCCGCAGTATGTTCATCCAGGAGCAAAAGATCGGGTTTCTGCAGTGATGCCATAAGCAGCGTAACCGCCTGTCTCTGACCTCCCGAAAGCAGACCCACCTTGGTTGTAAGCCTGTCTTCAAGTCCCAAATCCAGTGTCTGAAGCTTTTTCTTATAGCGCTCTCTTTCACTCTTGGTAACTCCCCATTTTAATGTACGCGCCTTGCCACGCCTGGCTGCTATGGCCATATTTTCATCTATGGACATAGTCGCAGCGGTACCGGTCATCGGGTCCTGAAATACACGACCAAGGAATTTGGCACGTTTATGTTCAGGCAGCGATGTGACGTCCTGCCCTCCGATAATTATAGCCCCCTGATCAATAGGCCACACTCCGGCAATCGCATTTAACATTGTAGACTTACCCGCGCCGTTACCACCGATTATAGTAACGAAATCACCTTCATTCAGTTTAAGCTCCACACCGTCAAGTGCCACTTTTTCATTTATAGTGTTCTTATTAAAAGTCTTATGAATATCTTTTAATTCCAATGCATATGCCATTATGCCGTTACTCCTTTCTTACCGTATTTTCCTTTCAGATAAGGAATGGAAAGGAAGACTGCAACAACTATTGCCGAGAACAATTTCATATCATCGGACGGCATTTTCAGCCAAAGTACAAAGGCAATTACAATATAGTAAAGTACTGCACCTATAATAACCGCAATCATATTATAGGCAAAAGTAAAGTGTCTGCCCGCACATAATTTTCCGAATAAAACTTCTCCGATTATAACGGCAGCCAAACCGATTACTATGGCACCGCGCCCCATATTTACATCGGCTGCACCCTGATACTGTGCATAAAGACCTCCACACAGTCCTACAAGCCCATTGGAAATCATAAGAGCAAGTACTGTATGAAAATTGGTATTGATACCCTGTGCCTTAGCCATACTTTTATTGCAACCGGTCGCACGTATTGCAGAACCCTGCTCGGTTCCAAAGTAACAATACAATATTACAACCAGAATTAGACAACCTAATATAACGCCGCCATAAAACTTAAATTTTGTAGCGGCATCTCCTGATATATAACGAAGGGAAACCACCAGACGATACTGATCCACATTTATTGCCTGATTAGATTTGCCCAGAATATTCAAATTAATGGAATATAAAGAAATCTGCGTTAGAATACTTGATAAAATTCCCGGAATACCAAGTGCCGTATGCAGCATACCGGTTACAAATCCCGCAACCATTCCTGCAGCAAAAGCCAACAACAATGCAATTGAAGGGCTGACTCCTGCACGGATAAGCATAACCGCAACTGCCCCGCCTGTCGCAAGTGAGCCATCCACTGTCAGATCCGGAAAATCCAGAATACGGAAAGTTATGTAAACCCCTAATGCCATAATTCCCCATATAAGCCCCTGTGCACAGGCACCGGGCATTGCCCTAAGAAGTGATAACGGGGATAATGATGACGCCATTAAAACCATGAAAATCTCTCCCATATATTTAATGTTAAGAATTAATGTGGGGATGAAACACCATCCCCACACATTATCCAATTCATGACAATAAAAAGTTCGCGGAGCGTACTTTTTATTGTATTAATAAAATTACTGCGATTTACTTATTTTTATTCTACTCCAAGTCCTGAATAATCTTCCGGAATTGTAATACCTAACTCTGCAGCAATAGCCTCATTATACTTTTTAGTTACCTCAGAAGCATATCGTATATCCATTGATGAAATATCAGCTCCGTTTACAAGAACCTCATAAGCCATCTCACCTGCTGTATAACCTATATCAAAGTAGTTGATTGATAAAGTTGCAACACCACAGCCTCGGCAGATACCTTCCTCACTTGCAATAACAGGAACTCCTGCCGGAAGACATACGTTATTTATAGTCTCGGTTGCGGCAGCCATTGTATTGTCAGTAGGAATATAGAGTACATCACAACTCTCACATGCGCTGGTTACTACAGACTGGATTTCATTGGAATCAGCAGCAGTAAATTCTTCATATTCAATACCATCTGCCTCAAGAGCCTCTATAAAAAGATCTGCCTGATATTTTGAATTGGGTTCTGCCGAACAATAAAGAATACCAACTTTCTCTGCATCAGGAAAGAGCTCTACAAGCATAGCTTCCTGCTCATCAATCGGAGCAAGGTCAGAAGCACCTGATACATTGGTTCCGGTTGTACCACTCCAGTCAGAAATATCCAGTGCGGTTGCATAATCTGTAATTGAAGTTCCAAGTATCGGAATCTCGTTAGTTGCAGCTGCAGCTGCCTGCAGCGGAGCCGTAGCGTTTGCAAGAATCAGATCAACACCGTCTGCCACGAATGTAGTACAGATTGTTGCACAGTTTGTCTGCTCACCCTGTGCATTCTGGAAATAGAATTCTACATTTTCTTCTCCCACCAAGTCTATAAGCGCCTGTTCGAATCCCTGCGTTGCAGCATCCAAAGCTTCATGCTCAATCAGCTGACAAATACCGATTTTATAAACCTGACCGTCAGATGCGCTTTCATTTGATGAATCAGCCTCTTTTTCAGTACCGTTAGATTCTGTTCCATCGGTGCTTCCGGTTGTAGAAGCGTTATTTGCCACGTTGTTTGCAGTTGAATTAGAACTGCCTGTTGTACCGTTGTCAGATCCACAGCCTGCAAGCAAAGCAGCTGTCATAACAGATGACAACAGTAATGCCAGTACTTTCTTTTTCATAATAATCTCCTCCATATTTTTAAATACTCCATTAACACGCGAGTTTGCGTGTATACGCAAACTTGCAGACAAACGAAGTTTGTCTTATGAAAATATACACGAAAAAACCCATTTCGTCAACCCATAAAATATTCAGATATATCAACGCCGTTCAGCATTACCAGTGCATTTTTCTCTTTGCATTCAAGCCAGCTTGCACTGATCTTATTCCAACAGCGCAAAGAATAGACAAACATCTCTTCCGTATGTCTTGCATGTCTGTCTTTTTTATTTAAATGTCTGAAAACACAGTGTTCACATGGTGTATCCCTTTCCTGCATGGCTTTATAGCATATATCACCAATCTTAACATTTGGCAGGCTCATTAACAGTTTCTTATTAACAAAACTTATTTCATATGTATCTGTATTTACAATGTATGCATAACTGTCCATATTATCCATCATATCCATCTGAGTAACGAATTCCTGCAGTCGATCCATAAGTCCTACTTGAAGCAGATGTGCCTCCAGAATCCTGAACAGAGAACGCAATTCTTCCATAACGGAATCCTCAAACTCTAACTGAACATCTTCATGGTTTTCAAACACAATTGCTCCCTGATACTCTCCTTTGGCGGTAAGCGGATAATACAAAAGACTCTTAATACCCTGAGACTGAAAATAATACCGCATCTCATCCACACTTATGTCATACTCATGTATCACACTGGCGCCTTTATACGACTCATAAAAAATCTCATATATAATACGCCTTAAGTTGTCCTGTTCATCACTTTCCGCGCCCACTTCATAACCACGCACTGAAAATTGTACCAGTTTAGAGTTAGGCAGGCTTCCTTTTTCATTTCCGCAGATATATCCCCTATGGAATTTGTATCGAACCGTAATAAGCTCAATTGCTGATTTAAGTGCTGCATCAAATACCTTCTCCTCTAAGAATATCTGCATTACCATATCTTCCGTACTGTGACCGAGTGCCATTCCTTTTTCAGGATCATAGGGTACATTTTCACTTTTTCTTAAAGCATGGTATGCCATAGTTGAAGCGGCATCATAAATACGATATCCGCATTTCCCGTTTGCCTTAGTTCTCGACAAAGCTCTCTGAGTCTTATTATAAAGATCTTCATAATTGATTCCATGATAAGGACTTATAGCTACTCCGACACTACAGTTAACCTTGAGTATTTCATTTTCATAAGGCAGTTCAAATCTTACCTTTTTCACAATTTCCGATGCTATTAAATCCGCGTCAGAAAGAGTGTTAAGATTTCTAATGTATAAGACAAATTTATCTATATCCAGCTTACCGACAATATCTTCACCCTTTGCGGTCTCACTTAAATACATAGCAGTTTCAGCTAAAATCTTATCCACCTGCGCTTGTCCTAAGACGTCGCTTACATGCTTACAGTTATCTATATCGACAATCATTAACGCGTTCAACGTATCGGAATTCTCTTTTTCGGAAAGAGCAATATCGATAAGCTGTCTTGCAGTATCCTCACTATATATATTGTTCAATGAATCTCTCTTGGCACGAAGTTCAAGATCAATTTCCTGAAGTTTCTTTTCATGTATGTTGACCACACGACCTACAATTCTGGTAACATAGCCTTCCGCACCCAAAAGCGATGTTAAGTTAAACTGATACCATTTGTAACTACCGTCAAATCTCTTGGTTCTGATTTCCACAGTATCATGTTTGGGAGCTTTAAGCATACTATCAAAAACTTCTTTACATTTATCAACATCCTCCGAATAAATTTCAGAAGTATCAAGCTGCTGCAAATAACGATTGATAATGATTTCACCTACAGCTGAATGTTCGCTTGACAGTTTAAATACAAGAACATCCGTCTTGGCATTATAATCCATGATCTTTTCATCACTTGCTTCCATAATGATATGCATCTGCTCTGCCTGTAGAAGAAGTTCTTCCTCAACATTTTTCTTCTCCGTTATATCATGAATAACAGTAACAATAACATATTTGGAGCCTTCTCTGGAATAAAGATTTCCTGTCACCTGAAGCCATCTTAAACTTCCATTATCGGTTACCGTTCTGAATTCTATTTCTACGGAACCGTCATCCTTTAGGACATCTTCTATTCCCTGTTCAAAAATCGGCATATCTTCGGGAATAATATGCATCTTTACATTTTTGAGATATTTCTCTCCCTTGGTTTTGGGATATCCAAGCATACGAAAGAAACCGTCATTGGCAAAGATCGGTTTTAATTTTTTATTTTCATATTCAAAAACGCAAATTCCCGCTATGACGTTGTTAATCATAGAAATGCAGTCTTCAATTTTAATTCCATTAGTCATATCCTCATCCCCAAAATTCTTTCTTGAATAGCCGCCAGATCAGTTATTCATTCTCTTTTATTTTTGATACTATTTCATCCTGATTTTTGTAAATACTGCCCGGAGGAATGAAGCCCCTTACTCTGGAAACCGGATATATATTTGTTTCTTTTCCGATAACCGTACCCGGGTTTAGAACGGAGTTACAACCCACTTCAACATTATCTCCAAGCATCGCTCCGAATTTCTTAAGTCCTGTCTCGTATCGTTCTTCTCCTGCCTTAACCACCACTAATGTCTTATCACTCTTGACATTGGAGGTTATCGAACCGGCACCCATATGAGCCTTGAATCCCAGAATACTGTCGCCTACATAGTTATAATGCGGCACCTGCACCTTGTTGAACAAAATAACATTCTTAAGCTCGGTTGAATTGCCTACTACCGCTCCTTTTCCGACAATGGCTGAACCTCTTATAAAAGCACAATGTCTGATTTCCGCTTCCTCGTCGATAATGGCAGGACCACCTATGTATGCCGACGGATATACTTTGGCATTCCTGGCTATCCAGACATTTTCACCGCATTTTTCATATTTTTCTTCCGGAAGTGTATTACCAAGAGCAATTATAAAATCACTAATTTTCGGCAAAACCTCCCACGGATATGTAAGAGAGGTAAAAATTTCTTTTGCGATTGTCTCATCTAAAGTATATAGCTCTTCTATTGTAACATTTTTTAAGCCGTATGACATCTTTTTTTTTAAATTTCCTTTCAAATTATTCTAAATTTAGTTATTTTCTTATTAAAATCTTATTAAAATTTATGATTTGCCATATATTTTTCTATTTATTTTTGTAAAACTGAGACGCATAGCTAAATCTTTCGTTGAGTGCGGTCTGATTATTCATCTGCTTTACCATATTGGTCCTGCGTGTGACAAAATCGTCCAGTTTAACCATATATTCATCTGCGGAAATAGAACCGTCTGCCACCAGAGTCAAACCTTTTTCCCAGCTTGCGGTAAGCCTTGGGTCAAGCAGCGGCTTGATGGAGGCGGATACCACCTCATATATCATCTCACCAAGCAGCGTTGGTGTAATTATCTGAGTCTTTTTATTCAGACTAAGATATTTTATGTTAACCAACTTTTTTAGAATTTCAGCCCTGGTGGCCGAAGTTCCTATACCGCTTCCCTTAATCTGTGCTCGAAGTTCCTCATCCTCAATGAACTGTCCCGCATTTTCCATCGTCAGTATCATAGTTCCGGAATTATATCTTTTGGGTGGTGAGGTTTCTCCCTCTTTAATCACAAACTCCGCAAAAGGAAGCTCGCTCCCTTTTTTTAATGAACTTAATATCTCCATAAATGAGGCGTCGCAGGCTTCTTCCGTTCCGCCATCGTCTGAGCTGTTTTCTTTTTTATCCTCTTCTCCGACAGTATCGGTTTTCCTTTTGGCAAAAGATAACTGGGCCGCCTTTAAATAGCCGCTTTCAGCAAGCACTTTGAAGTTTGAGAAAAAATACTCCCCCTTTATCTCTACCTTCAGTCCTATTTTCTGATAAACCGCAGGCGGATAAAAGATACTTAAAAATCTCCTCACTATACACTCATAGACATTACGAGCGGTAGGATTCAGTGACCCCAAACTCCCCAGTCCCTGACCTGTGGGGATAATTGCATAGTGGTCCGTAATCTGTTTATCATTAACATATCTTGTTTTGGATATATTTTTATAACTGCCTCCCGAAAGCACTTCGCCTGCCAGTTCCTTTACGGGTTCATACTGACGGAGCCCGCCTATATTTTTATGTATTTCCTTAGCCACTGCAGAGGATAATACTCTTGCATCGGTCCTTGGATATGTTGTCAGCTTCTTTTCATATAACTCCTGCGCTATCCTGAGCGTTTCGTCAGGACTTATTTTGAATAATTTTGAACATTCGTTCTGCAATTCCGCAAGATTGTATAAAAGCGGCGGATTTTTGGTTTCCTTCTTTTTCTCTATACTGTTTAATTTTGGGGCTGCGACAGGTTCTTCCTTTAAAAAATCAATAAATTTCTCTGCCTCTTTCTTCTCTAAAAATCCATTGTCCTTATAAAGCAGCGGTGAGGCAAAATAGCGTGAGCCTTCTACAGCCTTCCACTCGCAGTCACATTTTTTCCCTTCTATATTTAATCCGGCAATAACGCGGTAAAAAGGTATTTTAACAAACTCCCTTATCTCACGCTCCCTGTTTACCACCATTCCAAGCACACAGGTCATTACCCTGCCCACAGATATGACAGCCCTGTCAGTTTTTAAATAGGTTTTGACCGGATATGAGTATTTCAGTGTAAGCACTCTGGAAAAATTTATTCCCATTAGGTAATCTTCTTTTGCCCTGAGATATGCGGCATCTCCAAGATTATCATATGCCGATAAGTCTTTTGCTTCTTTTATGCCTCTAAGTATCTCATCTTCCGTCTGTGAGTCAATCCACACTCTTTTACGGACTTTTCCCGTAACATTAGCCTGTTGCTCTACCAGCCTGTATATGTATTCACCCTCACGTCCCGAGTCGGTGCAGACATAAATCGTATCCACATCCTCCCGGTTTAACAGTCTGCTGACTGTCTCAAACTGCTTTTTCACATTATCAATTACTTCATATCTGAATTGCTCCGGTATAAAAGGAATCGTATCAAGAGACCATCTCTTATATTTTTCATCATATGCCTCCGGATAGCTCATTGTCACGAGATGACCTACGCACCAGGTAACCACCGCTTCACTTGATTCCATATATCCTTCCATATTACTCATTTTATATTTCAGCGCTTTAGCAAATTCTCTTGCAACGCTGGGCTTTTCAGCAATAAATAAATTTTTCCCCATAGTTCCTCATTAACATATTAAATATCCGAAATCATCATAAGCTTTAAGTTAGATTTGACTTTTGCTTCCAGATTAAGCTTTTCGTCAAATCTCGATGCCGTATAAAGATAAACATAGTCCGCATTTATGCGCGCCTTTTCGGTACAATCAAGAATCCATTGATAATCTGCATAGGTAAACATAGGTCTCTCCCAATCGCATACACCTATTAAGGTTTTTCCGTTTTCATCCTGTGCAATAAAATCTATGGTTCCGTCTTTTCCGACCCATTCTCCGCTTTGCTTATATTTAATCGGAAGTCGTCCGCGTTCATTCAACTTTTCCAAATGCTGACGGCATACCTGTTTAAAATATGATGAAACATATTTTTTAAAATCCGGATAAATATACCTGTTATAAAATTCTCCCACTGAAAGCGTATACAATTTACTCATATTAGGATACATATATGTGAAGTAAAAATCTACAAAAGGATGGACTATACGGTATAATCCCTTCTGGGTATTTTCTCTGCCTGCCGTATCATATGAACTTACCTTTTCCACTAGTTCCAGCTCAATTAAGTTTTTCAGATAAACGCTGATTTTAGCTCTGGAAAAGCCGGTATGAAGATATATATCATTAAGTTTACATTTCCCGGCAGCTATTGCGGCAAGTATTGTGTTGTATACACTAGTTTCCCTGAGCTGCTCCGCCACCATACGCTCACCTTCATCAAACATGAAACTGTCCGGATTAAGTATATTGCGGCAGATATTCTGCTGTATCGTAAGTTTATCATCAAACTGGTTCCACAACCCGGGAATACCGCCTAGTATAGAATATGCTTCCACACACTCTTCAATTCGAAAATCGGGAAAACGATGTACTAAATCCGCGAAAGACAGTTCTTTTATTTTAAGAGAACCCGATATCTTATATACAGTCTCTACATTTTGTCCCAGCATATTATTCTCTATCCAAGATGTGGATGAGCTACACAGTATGAATATAATTCCGGATTTTTCTTCACAATTATCCGTGAATTTTATAAGTTCTTCCATAAATGTGTCATCAGCTTTTACAATATTATGAAATTCATCTATTATAATTACTTTCTTGCTGACTCCGCTCTCACATATTGCAGTAAAAATATCGTTATAACCCGGAAAATCCTTATTAATAATCCCGTCTGTACTAAGCTGTCTTCCCCATTGGAATATTTGCTCTCTTTCGGAACAGGGTCTGGCAAGATAATAATATCCGCCCTTATCCTGCATAAATTCCTTAATGAGGGTAGTCTTACCTATATGCTTTTGTCCATATATGACCAGAATCTGACTACCTCTCTGATCATAATGCTGATTCAGATATTGCAGCTCCGGCATTCTTCCTGATAACATAAAATCGCTCCTCAACCTGCGATAGATTCTTCAATTAATTTTTCTATTTCTTCCGGCGGCATCGGTTTCCCGAAATAGAATCCCTGTATATTATCACATTCAATGTTTTTCAGGAAATCATACTGTTCTTTGGTTTCCACACCTTCAGCGATAGACTCAAGCCCCAGCTTTTTTACCATATAAACAATGGTTTCGGTAATTATTCTGCTGTTTTCATCGGTTGTCACCGTATCAATAAAGGATTTATCTATCTTCAATGTGTCAACCGGCAGTCCTTTTAAGTAAGATAATGACGAATAACCTGTCCCGAAATCATCCATTGATATCTTTATGCCTATATCCCTTAGTTCTTTAAGTTTCGCAGTAATCTCCTTAAAATCATCGATTAATATTGTCTCGGTAATCTCAAGTTCTACTTCGTCCGGAGAAATACTATATTTATTTAGTATACTTAATAAATTATCGATAAAATCCTTCTGTTTATACTGAATTGCAGACACATTTAAGGATACCAGCATAGGATAATCGTATTTTTTTCTCCAACCGGCATATATCCTTATGCTTTCCTCGATTACCCAGCTTCCGATAGGGACAATGGCCCCGTTCTTTTCTGCAATAGGTATGAATACGTCCGGACGGATTATTTTATCACTTTTATCTTTCCAGCGAATAAGAGCTTCCACACCTCTAAGCTTATTATCGGAAGTCTTATACTGCGGCTGGAAGTACATCATAAAATTCTGTGAAAAAACAGCTTCCTTGAGCTTGTTTTCAATTGTAACATTCTGTAAAAAGTCATCAAGTATTGATTTTTCAAAATATTTAATACTGCCCTTATTTCCGGCTTTGGCCCTAAACATAACAATTTCGGCACAGTTTATCAATTCCAGTGTGTCGGATGCCGCCATCGGATACTCCGCCACTCCGACAGTTAGTGTAAGGGATACTTTTTTACCGTCGCTAAGTACAAACGGCTCTTTAAGCCTTTCACTAATTTTATTATAAATTGTTTCAACGCTTCTTTCCCCACAGGGGTCATATATGCCGATGCAGAAAATATCGGCATTAAAATGTGACACCAGCACATTTTCATCTGAAAACTCCGATAACAACTGGCCAAAAAGCTTTATATATTCATCACTTCCATATATACCGATATCATCGCCCAGCTTCCTAAAATCATCCAAATCCAGAAACATTACCGATACCGTTTTATCCTTATAATCAGAGCGGCACACAAATTGCCCAAGAAGGTTTATGAAATAATTACGGTTGTATAGACCTGTCAAGGGGTCGCAATATGTAATATAGTTGGATTCATCATTCTGCATATTGAACTTTGTAACATCCGTAAACCGTATTATCTTATCCTGCGGACGTCCCGACTCATCATATATTACATTTGTCTCTATCTCAACCCACATCCGGCTGCCTTTCATCTTAAAATCTGCCGTAGCAGACTTCATTCCCCTTTTTTCTACGAAAAGCGCATCCTTTAAAGGTAATATATACTTTACCTCTACATATTCGTATAATTTGGGCAAGTCCTCATGCGTTTCCACTTTACAGTTGAAAAAATAATCCCAGTTTGCAATAGTATCAATCGTATTATCCTCATAACTATAGCAAAGATAGGCTACATTTGAAGTCTCGGAAATCAGTCGCAATAACTTTGAAGCCCTAATTAAGTCCTTATTTAAGCTTTCAAGTGTGCTTATCTGTCCATTTAAATCCTTCATACATTGTCCCCCATAGTATATTTATAAAATACTTTCTATTTTTTTGTAATGTACCCCTTAGCTTTGAGTGTTTCGGCACATAAAACCGCTCCCCCCGCGGCTCCACGTACAGTATTGTGCGAAAGACCGATAAATTTCCAGTCATATACGCTGTCTTCTCTGATTCGTCCTACGCTTACCCCCATACCGTTCTCAAAATCGACATCCAGCTTGACCTGCGGACGGTTATCTTCTTCCATATACTGTATAAACTGTTTCGGCGCACTCGGAAGCTCAAGTTCCTGAGGAAGTCCTTTAAACTGACGTAATTTTTCAATGAGCTGTTCTTTGGTCGGCTGCTTCCTGAATTTAACAAATACTGCAGCAGTATGTCCGTTCAAAACCGGTACACGGATACACTGGCAGGTGATGACAGGTGAAGCCGCCGGAACTATTTCCCCGTTTTCTATTTTACCCCATATCCTGAGAGGTTCTTTTTCGCTCTTTTCCTCTTCTCCACCAATATACGGGATTACATTCTCAACCATTTCAGGCCAATCCTTAAATGTCTTACCTGCCCCGGAAATTGCCTGGTACGTAGTTGCTACCACTTCGTACGGTTCAAACTCTTTCCATGCAGTAAGCACAGGCGCATAACTCTGGATTGAGCAGTTGGGTTTTACGGCGATAAAGCCCCTTGTTGTTCCAAGTCTCTTTTTCTGTGATTCTATTACATCAAAATGTTCGGGATTGATTTCCGGTATGACCATAGGCACATCAGGTGTCCATCTGTGTGCACTGTTGTTGGAAACTACCGGGGTCTCTGTTTTTGCATACTCTTCTTCTATTTTCTTGATTTCGTCTTTGGTCATATCGACTGCGGAAAATACGAAATCCACTTCTGAGGCAACCTTTTCCACCTCATTGACATTCATTACTACTATCTTCTTAACAGCCTCCGGCATAGGGGTTGTCATCTTCCACCTTCCGCCTACCGCCTCTTCATAAGTTTTACCGGCAGACCTCTCACTCGCTGCAATTGTTGTAACTTCAAACCAGGGATGGTTTTCCAAAAGAGAGATGAATCTCTGTCCTACCATTCCCGTTCCGCCTAAGATTCCTACTTTTAGTTTATCGCTCATTTATATTAAACTCCTTCCTCGTTTTTCATGCATATTTTTATTTTTAATATGTTTCTACAACATTTATCTTATCGTTTTCAAGATATTCTTTTTCAAGCATAATTACCTTCCGCATAGCCTCCGGTCCAGGCGCTCCCACGGTCAGACGCTTCTCAACGCAGGTCTTTAAACTTATTTTTTCAAAAAGATCCTGCTCAAAAACTTCGCTTATAGTTTTCAATTCATCGATTGTCAGTTCATCGATACTGCAGTTTTTATCTATGCAATATAGTACAAGTCTGCCGATGATTTCATGCGCATCCCTGAATGCAACTCCTTTTCCCACCAGATAATCGGCGGCATCGGTGGCATTGGTAAATCCTGCCATTGCACTCTTTTCCATAATAGGCTTATTGAATTTAATAGTGCTTATCATACCGTTAAAAAGAGCGAGGCAGCCTTTTACCGTATCAATCGCATCGAACGTCAGTTCTTTATCCTCCTGCATATCTTTATTGTATGCAAGCGGAATACCTTTCATTGTTGTAAGTATTGAAACTAACGCACCATACACCCTTCCGGTTTTACCACGAATCAGTTCCGCTATATCGGGGTTTTTCTTCTGCGGCATAATGCTGCTTCCCGTTGCATATGAATCGTCGATTTCCACGAACCGGTATTCATTGGAATTCCAAAGAATAATCTCCTCGCAGAATCTGCTAAGATGCATCATTATTATTGACATCGCGGACAAAAATTCTATTACGTAATCCCTGTCCGAAACAGAATCCATACTGTTGAGCGTAGGTCCTTCAAAGCCAAGCAGGGATGCCGTATAATACCTGTCAAGCGGATATGTGGTTCCCGCTAATGCTCCTGCTCCAAGCGGAGAGTAATTCATACGCTGATATATGTCTTTAAGCCTCAGCCTGTCCCTTTTAAACATCTCAAAGTATGCGCCTATGTGATGTGCCAGCGTAATCGGCTGCGCCTTCTGTAAGTGGGTAAAGCCCGGCATATAGGTATCAATGTTATCTTCCATAATGCCAAGCAGGGTTCCAAGCAGTTCTTTTATAAGTCCGTCAACCTCTATCAGTTCCGAACGTGTATAGAGTTTCATATCCAGTGCAACCTGGTCGTTACGACTCCTGCCGGTATGCAGTTTCTTGCCTGCCTCACCTATCCGTTCTATAAGATTGGCTTCCACAAAGCTGTGAATGTCCTCATATTCTTCGGTAATCTCTAGTTTGCCGCTCTCTATATCATGCCTGATACCGGTTAAACCTTTGACAATCTTATCCTTTTCTTCGTTTGTAAGTATGCCCTGTTTTTCCAGCATTACAACGTGAGCAATACTACCCTCTATATCCTGCTTATAGAATTTTTTATCAAAATCAATCGAAGCATTAAAATTGTATACAAGCTTGTCCGTTTCCTTGGTAAATCGTCCTCCCCAAAGCTGTGCCATGGCAAAAAACCTCCGATTATTAAATCTAAATTTGATGATACCATAATTTTCTTATAATTTCAATCTTATCCGCTATATTTATACTAATATACCTTCAATAAATAAACACAATTTTACAAATCTTTCATAAAATATCATATAAACAAAGGGAGTGATAACAGAATGCAGCCTATTTTATCCTTGGAAAACATTTACTACTCCTATCACAATTTAAAAGGGGAGACTCCTGCTATTTCCGGTATGAGTTTTCAGGTGAAGGAAGGAGAATTTCTGGCAATTGTAGGACCCAGCGGTTGCGGCAAATCTACTCTGCTTTCCATAATTGCAGGTCTGCTAAAACCCGAAAGCGGTACACTTTCTTTCGGCTCACCCACCACAATCGGATATATGCTTCAACACGACCATTTGTTTGAATGGCGGACTATATATAAGAATGTAATTCTGGGATTGGAATTAAATAAAAACTTGACTAAAGAAAATACCGATTATGTACTTCAGCTTTTAAAAGACTACGGACTTTATTCTTTTAAGGATCAAAAGCCCTCACAGTTATCAGGAGGTATGCGGCAGCGCGCAGCTCTTATCCGTACGATGGCGGTCAAACCCGATCTTCTGCTCTTAGACGAACCTTTCAGCGCATTGGATTTTCAGACCAGAATGACCGTATCCGCAGATATAGGAAATATTATACGAAAAACCGGTAAGACCGCTATTCTTATTACCCATGATTTATCCGAGGCAATTACGCTTGCAGACAGGGTTCTTGTTTTGTCCAAACGCCCGTCCTGCGTAAAATACGAATTAGACGTATCCTATGATATAGATCGCAGTTCGCCGCTTTCCATACGCAATACCGCACAGTATCAAATGTATTTTAATCTATTGTGGAAGGAGTTATCAGATGATCTTTCAGAATAATAAATCTTCAACGGAACCTACAAATCAAGAGGCATATATGCTGGCACACAGAAAACATCACCATATGATTGCTCTCTCACACTTGTTGATACTTATAATTTTTCTAAGCATATGGGAATATACAACATATGCGGGATATGTGGATATTTTCTTTTTCAGTTCCCCTACTTCTATAGTAAAGTATTTGTATAAAATGATTATGGATTCTTCGTTCTTTAAACACACCGGAATCACGCTTATAGAAACCATTGTCAGTTTCCTTTTGGTAAGTTTTTTCAGTCTATTGATTGCTACACTTCTGTGGTATAGAAACAGTCTCTCGGAAATCCTGGAACCGTATCTGGTAGTATTAAATTCCCTCCCCAAATCAGCATTGGCACCGCTTCTTATAGTATGGCTTGGAACCGGCTCGAAAACTATCATTGTTGCCGGTATTTCCGTTGCGGTATTTGGGTCGATTATCAGTCTTTATACGGGATTTTGCCAGACTGATGAAGAACTGCTCAAGCTTATTCTTACTCTGGGCGGAAACCGAAAGGATGCTTTGTTTAAGGTGATTCTGCCGAGTTCTATTCCTCTTATTATCAGTAATATGAAGGTCAACATCGGGCTTTGTCTGGTGGGGGTTATCATTGGAGAATTTCTTGCTGCGAGACGTGGACTGGGGTATTTGATTATCTATGGGTCTCAGGTGTTTCAGTTGAATATGGTTATAACGTCGATTATTATCTTATGTGCTATTGCTATGGGACTTTATAAGATTATTCAGAGTCTGGAGCATGGGTATAAGAAGAAGATGTAAAAAGTATACATTTAACCTCATAAATTTCCTAATATTTAAGGAGTATCCTATATTTCAAGATACTCCTTTGCTTCATTCTCTGAGTTCCATATTAGGCACAAAATCGTTCTCCTAAAAAATTTCATTTAATATGCTTCTAATACAGCCGATAGTTCCGCCAATAAGCATACCTACAACAGCTCCCGGAATACCCAAAATAGTACCGCCAATTTCACCTCCTCTATATACGCCTTCTGAAATAAAATCATCAAAAGAATCCATAAAACTATCCTTTACTGCCTCACCATAATCCATATCGTCATCATTGTATTCATAGTTTTCAGAATTGGTATTTACACTTTCCATAATTGCAATACGTTTATGCGATGGGATAGCATCTAAAATATAATAAAGAAGTTTTGATAAGTTATATGGATGTACTACTTCACCGCCTTCTTCTTTATATCCTGCACAATAATATATCGGTTCAACATCAAGATTAGAATCTTCCTTAATTCTCGCCGTTATTGACTCTATCTTCTCTTCAAGAAATTGTACCAGAGTTTCATCCGGTTCATTATTTTCATAATCCCAATGACGTCCTGTCTTCATGGCAATATCTGCCTGATTAAGCGCCACAAGTATTCTTCCTGTTTCTTCTCCCAATTCAGGAATAATCACATCATTTAATATCTTATAAGATGTTCCCAAATCCTTTGTGGAACCATCCAAAATAACAAGTACTAAATCAATGAGCGCATTACCATCTTTATCTTCTTCACGAAGAAGTTCCCTAATAACTTCCTTATGATGCTCGTCAATCTTCGTCCCATCACCAAGTCCGGGAGTATCCCATAATGTAAGTTTTCCAATGGTATACTTTTCAATGTCCTTTGTTTCAGGATCCGCTTTACTTCCAACTTTCGCTACCTCAATGTATTCCTCTACTTCTTCAGACGTGATCAGTTCACCACAACCAAATAATGCATTGATTGTGGAACTCTTTCCACAGCCAGTTGCTCCAACTAACATAATATTTGTCTGTGTACTGCAGAACTTGCGCAACTTCTTTAACATTTCTTTCTTTGTGTCATCGTCGGAATCACTATTGATTATTTCTGATTCAAGCAATCCACAAATATCATCCATATTTTCTTTAATACTCTTGTCATTTTTTTCAGAAACTGCATTCCTTAAAATTTTGTCTAATACACCAACCATAATACTTTTCCTCCTTTGTTATTATTATAATGCTTGGCATTTGCTTTATTACATAATAAGCTTAGACCATCACAATGACATATAGTGTCATTTTACAAAAAAAGAACCTAATCTTTTGATTAAGTTCTTAATACTGCTCTAACAATAGTTTTTATTAACAGTTCTTAAAAATCACTTGGAATATACTTTTCATTTGATATAGAACATTCCTTTATCTTTAAAACAGCGGCAGCCAGCCAACACCAATATCCTACATAAATATCCTCTTTGCTCAAATGACTATCATACCATGACATATCAATTGATGAACTATACCATTCTTTATTCACATACTGAATTAATTCCTCTGCATCTTTTATTCCATCCAGATACTCTGCAAAAACTTTGTAATAATCCGGATACTTCAAGTCAAGCGATGCATCATTAATTTGACCATCTCCATACAAATATGCTTTTAATGATTTAATTAAACTGTCATCGAAAGTTTCATTATTTTTTATCCATTTTACATTTTCCTGCCAATCAAGCAAGATGCTTATTGATAATAAATCAACCATTTCACTGTAACTATCTACAGCAGATTCTTTTACCAGATTGCAATATTCACTGAATGTACGTTCTAATTCATCTTTAGAAGCGCCATAAGAATATTCAGCCGTAAATAAATCCATATAAAAATTTGCCAGTATTCTCTTACATTGCCTGATTTTGTCCGCATCATTTTCATCAATTTTAGACAATACCCCATTGAATTTTGCTATCTTACTTTTTTGATTTTTTAGATATTTCTCAAAATAATCAATTGATTTATAATTGTCACGATTCATTTATTTTCACATCCTTTTCAATAATGTTTGCTTTACCGTCAAGTTTATCAAAGATTACATTACCACTCTCATCAATATGAGATATATATGAACTGACATTATCGGGATTAAGAAGCTTCTCCATTCGAATTTCATCCGCCTTTTCTTTTCCTACTGATTCATCCAACCGTTTGTCAATCCAGTTGTCACTCATTTGCTTCCCATCAAGAGTATCTGATAACTGAGCAGTTCCATACTTAGCATCAACAATAATATATTGAGGATGTCCATCAGGATTATAATAAACTCCGTCTATACCCTGATGCCCTATATCATCTATTTCAGTAATCATATCTTTTGAAATTCTCTCATACCCTTTTTCACGCAGTTCCTGATCCGTTTTCATTTCTCCATAATTTCCCTTTTCCTGTGTGTTTTCAAGGGTTTTATTTCCGTTTTCAACGTTGGCAATTTCTTTGTCCTGCTTTTCTATTTTTGCCTGAATATCAAGGTCATCTGCATTTTCAACCAGTTCATCTGCATTTATTTTTTTTGAAAGACTCTCTTCCATTCTTTCTCTAAGCTGTTCGGGAGTCATATTTCTAATATCATCTAACCTTTTCCATACGGCATCCTCAAAAGAATTAATGCTATCTATCCGAGTCTTTGTAATTTCAGAAATTTTGATTGCTTCCAATGGCATTTTATCACTTTCCCTTCCTCTTATCTTCCGAATAAGCTTTTACCGCTTTAACAAACTGATTATTTTTTATTAAAGTATAATCCTTTATGTCATTTGATACATCAAAATCTTTGAAATCATTTCCGTATATCAGCCCTGCAACAGTTTCAATTGCTTTATTTTCAGGTTGTTTTCCATAGAAATTTTTCAACTCTTCCTGAAGTTTATCCAACTTATCTTTAGTGGGGTTCTTAATTGTATCGTGTATCAAAGTCACAAGTTCATCATCAGGTAATTTATGGTTACTAAATACTCCTGATATTAATAAATCAATAACTGTCTCAGCTATGCAGTTCAAAATGCAGTCTTTCTTCCTGATACCGGGAACCATAGGCATTGCGTTCACATAAGCTTTATCTTCTATCTTTTCAGACGCTAACTCAAGTCCATTATAGAGCTCTTTATAATAAGGTTTGTACATAATGGTTATCAGTGATTTGACAGCCTGGACATACAGCTCTTTCGACATCTGATTTTTGATAATACTCTCGTTAATACTGATCAATTTCTTATTTAAATCTCTATCATAAAGATTTGTATCCGTAATCTTTATATCTTTTTTTACTGAATCTACCTTTACTATAACAGGCTGAACCATACCTTCTTTATGGCACAATGCATATCCAGCTTTGCTGTTTCCAAGATATATGGCATCTTCCGGATATACCCCTATTGTATTAGCAATTATTTCCTGATCGTCTTTAGCTATAATTCTATGTATTATCTTATTTGATGAGTTTTTAATTACATCAGGAGCAAGTTTACTGGGTATCTGTTCTGCCACGATCACACCCTGTCCATATGAACGCATTTCTGCAAGCATATTAGTGAAATGTTCCACGGCTTTTCCTTTAGGGTTACCCAAATCTACATTATCTTCAGTAGACACATTTTGTAATAATCTGTGAGCTTCTTCAATTACGAGCAGATGCTTTAAGTCCTCAGAATCATCAACCTCTTTTTGAACCTGCCTAAATTCATTGAGATAAATAATCAATAAGCCCAGTGTAAATGCTTTGTCTGAATCATCTGCCAGCCCTTCAAGTTCTAATACGGAATTATTATTAAACATTGTATCGTAATCTATATTTTCATGAGTATTATACATATACCCTTTTGAGCCGACACACAAACTATCAATTCTTGCCTTCATTGCACTTTGAATATTACCTTTGACTTCTCCTTCATAAGTCATTTCATTGTTAATATAGTAATCTATCTCATCTTTCAAATCCTGCATGGTAGGAAACAGATATTTATGTGTTGACACTGCATACATCTCTTTTATTTTTTCTTCATTAAAAAAGTTTTGTGGATTTCCGGAATTTATCAGACAGGGATGAAATCCCAAGGTCAGATTCCAGCCCTTTTTTTCATATATATTATATAGACACTTTTCCAATATATACGGCATAGGTCCATAAAAAGCAAATGATGCGCTAAATAAATCCTTTAACAAATCAATATGCTGCTGCGGACTGATTCCCGGCAGAACATAAAAAGGATTTATTTTAATACAATTCAGCTCAGGCCGTCCCAATGTATATACGTTTATGCTCTCCTTATTTATGTTTCGATATTCTTTTTTAGCAGGTTCAATTACCAAAAACGGCTTATCATTCATTTCCAAAATTTTTTTGACGGTATTAGTTTTTCCACTTCCGGTAAGACCACATACGAACGTATGTTTGTTCAAGTCATATTCACTTAGTCCAAACGGAATATTTAAGAGCGGTCTGTCATATTCGCATACGTATCCCACTGCTTTATCTTCCGGCTGACTTACATAGTTAAGAGCATAACCCCTGGATTCCTGGATTTCAAAACCCACAGTATTATCTACCGGTATGGAACATATACCGCAAATTTCTTCTGATGTCACAAAACTACATAATGAATCATCCATTTTAGGATTGTCAAAAAATCCTTTCGGAATCATTAATTGTTGGTTATAAGTATTATCTGTCATAATATCATCATCATTACAGCTATCCTTATAAGAAAAAACAACCGGCGGAAGCACTTCAGGAATACCTGACGCAATTTCACTATATAAGCTCCCTTGAATTATATCGCTTGCCAGCTTACTGTCTGATGAATAAGTTACAACTGATTCCCACATGCCTATGTTTCTGCCAATTTTAAGTCGCTCAATCATAGATTCCGCCATGTTCATCAGTTCAATAGCAAAACCATTTTGAATATCTCCTGAAATAGTCTTACTGTCACTTATAGTTGTTGTAACTGCATCACTATATCCTTCGGATATAGTATGGTTGGTTCCTTTGGTTTTGCCTAAATTAAAAGACAACTGCTTTCCAACAATTAAACCTATCAGACCACCGCCAATTGCTCCGGCAACAGTGCCTATGCCCGGTACAATTGAACCAACAACAGCTCCGGCAGCCGTTAAAGGCAGTGCTCCCTGAACATTTAATCCCATATTTTGGTTAGTATTTTCACCATGCGCTTCATTGTGAATCTCGGCATGGGTATTTCCTTTAGAATCACCTTTTTGTATTGACAATGTTCTTTTGGAAATTACAAAACACTCATCCTGTATTTGTATTGCCTTATCAATTTTATTCTGTATGTGTTCTTCACTAATAGGTTTACATAAAACCATGATTGTATAATTTTGACCATTCAAACTACGCATCAATGATGACAAATCTTTATTTTGATATTCACCATTAATTTTCAACGCCGGAATTCCGGATATGCAGCCAACATATCTGTCTTTATCTACGTTTTTACTGTCCTTTTCGTTAACAAAATTTTGAGTATATTTTTCTAACTTAATCCCAGGTAGCAAACCCTCAATAATTTTAAATATAGCTGCATCATTTGAATTTGGAGCAACTCCCAATAATAATGATGCCTTACCCTCACTGCTGACTATGCCATAACAGACTGTCCGCTTAATTGAATAAGCAGTTGTGAATAGCTTCTGAAGTTTTTCTGCAAAATAGACAAACTTATCCTCTACATCATAAACCTTACATTCAACAATTCTGTAAAAAGTAAAAGAATTAAGTAACTCCAGAGAATTTTCCTGAGGGGATCTGACTGCGGTTTTGTTGTCCGTATTATAAGCGGGATAAAAATTTTGAATAAATTCAGCCGTTAATTCGCCAAGCTTTCTAGTGTCTTCTTTAAATATTGCGGCTATATCTTTTTGTTTATTAGCAGTCAGTTCTGTTGACATCAGTTCACCAGCTTTCCTTTTAAATCGCTAACTCTCTCATAATAATATTTTTCAACTGAATCAATCCAGAGAAGAATTGATTTTTTAACACTATCTAAATAAGAATCAACTAAAGCATCGATGCTACCTTTTCCTATATTTTTATCCTCATCTAATAATGTTGCCATTATTCCTGCTATTAATCCAGCAACTCCAATTCCAATAGGAATCCAGCTTTCAAACATAAAGCTTATCGCACCGCCAACTCCAACAACGACTACTCCTGCATTGATTAATTTTTTTATTTCTAAACTGCTTTGCTCATAATTAATATTTTTTGGAATATCAAAATTAAATTTTTCATTTAATTCTTTAAGTAAATTCATTTCATAAAAAGCGGCTTTATTTTTTGCATCTAAAAATAATGGTTCATTTAGAGTATGTTCCATCATCATATTGTAAACGCTTGAAAGAAGCATCTTACTTTCAGGCGTGAATTTATTAACAGTTATATTAATAACTTTGTCAATCGCTTGTTGGCGTGTCAATCCGGTATTCAAACTCTTTTTTATATCAGCCTTTGTCTTTCTGACAAGATTGTCTATATATGAGTTTATTTTTTGTTTGTCATTTGTATTTAACATAATTATCAAGTTCTCCTTTCAATTCAACAATTATTTCATATTCGTTTGTTAACATTTGAATTAAACTTTCATACTTCTGAATTTTTGCCTGTTGCTTATCATTGTCATTTTTGTCTTTAAGTAAGCTTTCATATTCTGATTCAAGTTCATCCTTATGTTCCGTAAGCTTTGTAGTATATACTTTACGGCATTCTTCAACATAATTCACAACATTAGTCGTCATCGCTGATATAATATCATCAAGCCTATTGTGAATACTATCAGCAACGTTTTTTACACGTTCTTTTAGATCATGATATGGAACTTTTTTTTTAGTTTTTAAAAAAGTCGTTCCTTCTTCCACATCTTTATACTTTATATCCTTCTTTTCAGCATCCGCATTTATTTCATCAAAATCCGTTTCTGTAAAATTAGGCATAAATGCTTCAGCAGGAATTTTAGAAATGTCTTGTGTATATTCAATCAATTTGTGATCGCATTCGTCTATAATTTCTTTAGCTATATTTTGACGAACATCCTTAGCTTTATCAATCATTCCCATTGTCATGTTTTTCATCTCATTAAATGTTGAATCAGTGATTTCACAATAAGGCATATTACGATATTTTTCTAATTTGGTTTCAAAATCTGAACGCAATTTATCTGCCTTAGCCATTATAATTCCGTCTCCATTAATATTATCCGTATACTTCTTATTGATTTCACCTACCCCATAATTCAGCTTATTATATACTTCAACAATCTCTTTTTCCTTTTGCGATATTCTGTTTTCTAATGCATCAGGATCATTAAAATTATCTTTGGCAACTTTTAATAAATCTGTATATGTCTTTTTATATCTTGTATATTCCTTTTCAAGATTTTCAAGGAAATCAATTAATTGCACATAATTTGCCACTCTGGCAAATTTTTCAAGGCACATATGAACATTTGAAAAATCTGATATATTCTCCATTTTTTCCTTAAAAAGGGAAATATCACCTTTAGATTTATACCAACAAGTACTTGCAGGAAGAAATTCATTATCCTCTTTTTCAAATTCATCAAAGAACTCATCAATTTTTTCCACTGTTCCAAGTTCAAGACATTGATTTAAAAACAACTGTACTTTACTGTCTACAAAAATGATTTTTTCTTCATCTATATAATTTTTATATAGCTCAAGAGCCTGCTCTTTTAATCTTATAAAATCAGCACCCTGCTGCAATGACTTACCGGTAAAAACCAAAAACAAAGACTCTTTTTGTCTATCGGTACAGTTTTCACGAAGTAATTTCATAAAACTGGATGATTCAAGTGCTTGTCCATTAAGAGCTTTTACAAAAATTATCGCATTGGCATTAGCAATATAATTTTCTGCTATTATTCCCACATCCCCGCCGGCTCCAACTCCGGGACTGTCAATAATAGTTATACCTTGCATTGCATCAGGTAACTGGTAAGTAATTTCTATTTCCGTAATAATTTTTCCCCAGTTATCTGCATTCTCATCAACATATTGGCAAATCAATTCGTTATATTCTTTATCATCAATATTGAAGATATTATCCTTTTTTACCCCCTCCAAAAATGAAGCCCTAACCTGCTTAGGTATTTTCCCATGATATTTTATCAGCAATTCATTATTAATTGTTGTAATAGGAATATTTCTGTATTTATCAGATATGGCTGCATGTTCTTTCAAAAATTCACGAATATTATCATATCCTTCTTTTTTTGTCTTACCCTTGGCTGCTGTTTTCGCTATAAGCTCAAACTTATCACCCTTACGTATTTTTATAATAGCGCTTGTACACTGTCTCACATCCATAGGCATAACTTCTTTGCCTAAATACGCATTGATAAATGTAGATTTTCCACTTTTGGCTTCACCAAGAACCAGGAGATTGAAAATTTCGTCTCTGATTTTTTTTGCCTGTTTCTTAATGCTTTCATCAGCATCTTTTCCATGTTCTTTTAAAATACTAACATATTCATCATAAATCTTTAATACCTGCTCCTTATATTGCTTGTACTCTTTTGCAATCATAAATTTTCCTCGCTCTTCTCTTTTTGCTATTTATTGTTTGTATTAGTCTATAGTCATTTATAATACTTCTACAAAGGCTTCCCCTATACTAACCCATTTTTATACTGCATCTTTCTTATTCTATTTCAATTGCCGAGATACAAGTTTTGTTTTTCACTTATGTAATATCCATTTTCCATTATACACTTCTATATATACACATTTATTTGTATTTAACATTTGTAATCAAATTCCCCTGACTTCTCAGCCACATATCAATGCCTTTACCAAATACTTCTGCGGAAACAATATATGTGCCATTATCTTCATCAAGTATTTTTGCTGTTGGCAATCTATCCAATATAGCATCTATATCACTACCGCAATATTCAAATTTAACTCTCTGCAGTTTACCACCATACATAAACTGCACTCTCTTCCTAAATTCCCCTTCTTCAAAACGGCTACTGTATGGAATATGGAATCCTTCATCCAGCACCTTTAATCCTTTGATCCTATCTATACGATATATTGTTGGAAAAGAATCATTGATAACATCAAAGTCTTTTCGAATCTCTTCATCATCAATAAAAGCTGTCAGATAAAAATAATACTCTGAAAACATGATGGCTACCGGCTTAACTTTGCGGGTTACAACGGCTTTATCTTTAGTTCTCTCATAATCTATTTCAATATATCTGCAATTTCTAATTGCCTGTCCAATATCCCACATTGTATCCAGGAACTTTGTCTTATGCCTTGGCTCTACATAATGGAATTCTTCATTACGGATTAATTCTGTTACCAATTTCTGGTTTTTCTTTGGCACACAACATGAAATTAATTTCTCCAAAATACCAGACATTTCTTCTTTGAGAAAAGCTCTGCTATCCAAGAGGATTTTGCATATAGCAAGCACTTCCGCATTTGTTAATTTAAGCTGGTAAATCTGTTCAAGTCGATATCCTTTTTCAATCCGATTATAAACTACCGAATTGATAATTCCGGTATTCTCCATATCGGATTCCATAAAATTTCTGATATCATCAATGTCTCTTTGAATGGTTCTCTCGTTTACTCCGTACTTCTGGGCTTCCTCTGCCTTATTTACAAGATAACCACCCATCAATTTTGTATATATTGCAAGAACTCTGTCGATTTTACCGCTATCCATAATGACCTCCTACTCTGCTTTGTATAGACACATTATAGAACATTGCTATGACAGTTTCTGTCACTATGATAATATATATAATTCTATTTATATTATTTTTTTGACATTTTCTCATGCATAAGATTTGTATAATAGTAACAACTTTTATTAGTGATTTCTTTTTTATAGTATAATAATTCATTTTACAACAAAAATATACAATGTGCAATTATAACGTGCTAATACGCACTAGTGCTTTTAAGCAAGTTTTCACTACGCACTAATATGCCTATAATTTTGAATTATGGAGGTATCATATGCATATTCGATTGAGAATCAAAGAAATACTAGATGAAAAGGGAAAATCCAATTACTGGCTCAGCCAGCAGCTGGGTATGTGCTACCGCAACTACAATAATATTGTCACTAACAAGACTTCCGCAGTTCGTTTTGAAACATTGGAAAAATTATGTGAAATACTTGATGTTCCGGTAAGTGAGTTGTTTGAGCAGATATATGATAATGAAGAATAGGCAGGTCAGAAATCATTAAACAGCTGACCTGTTTTTATTTTAAACAATTTTTTATAAACTTTTTTGCATAGACAATTTATGTGTATCCGAAACAGTATAATATATAAAAAATACAGCTTTTCAGATACATATTTTTATTTACCATATCTTGTATACAGTATATAAAGATTTCTAACTACAATTTGTAAGGAGGATACATTTTTCATGATACAGTTACGCATATTGGAAATACTTGAAGAACAAGGACAAACAAAATACTGGCTATTTAAGCAAATGAATATGTCAAATTACAATAGTTTTCAAAAGCTAATTGAAAACAAGACTTCCAGTATCAGGTTTGATACTTTGATAAAACTCAGTCAGATACTGGAAGTGCCTGTCGGAAAGCTGTTTAAACATACATAAGTACCACTACTTAATCTATGCATATATACTTAACGCAGTCCGGTCTTAGACTCCTAACTATTTAATTTCAATCTCCCATGCCAGTTGCAATGATAGTAATACTGCAATCATCCGTATCGTCTGTTGAAGCATTTGCTCCCAATATAATCGTAGCATCTTCATCTATATATGGTTGTATAGAATTCATCGCATCATCTACATCTGTAAGACTTATATGTCCATCCAGCATAATAATTACGGACTTTGCTCCATTAACAGAGGTTTCTATGAACGGATTCTGTATGGCGTTTTGCACTGCTTCATTTATCTTATCAGTTCCGCTGCCCTTTCCATAACCAATGTACGATAGTCCTTTATTTTCCAAAGCGTGCCTTATATCCTTCATATCTATGCCAATAATGCTGTCCGGTCCAGTTATATTTACAATTTCACGCACCATATTTATCAATGTTTCGTCAATTTTTCTGAACATCTGTGGCAATGGTGTATTTTTATCAGCAATCTCAAAAATCTTATCATTAGAAATCACTATAAGTGTATCTACATTATCTTTAATCTTATCAAGACTATTAATCGCATTTTCCTTACGTTCTTCTGATTCATAACTGAAAGGCATAGTAACTACACCTACCGTTAATATACCCATATCTCTGGCGAATCCGGCAATTACAGGGGCAGCTCCGGCACCTGTGCCTCCACCCATGCCACAGGTAACGAACAGCAGGTCTGCGCCTTTTAAGGCTGATACAATCTCCTCTTTACTTTCCAGTGCCGCATTTTCACCAATTTCCGGCTTAGCTCCGAAGCCAAGCCCCAAGGTCAGTTTCTCACCAATCAGTATACGCTTTTGAGCTTTGCATAGCTGTAGAGCCTGCCTATTAGTGTTGATTCCAATAAAATCAACTCCTTTTATATTTTCGTCAATCATTCTACTAACAGAATTGTTACCGGCACCGCCAATGCCAACTACAACAATTCTCTTTGATGTATCAGATTCTGTTTGAGTTAAGTTTATTTCCATATCCAGTTCCTCCTATGTTTCTTTTATACTGTACTCCTTTTTTGATTGCCTTTTGATTAAATTATACATTCTCACATGGACACAATATGTCTAACATAATTTTTTACTTTACTTTATATATTAATCATTTTAAATATATAAAGTAATATAAAATCCATATAACAATAAATTAAGAGTATTCCAGTTTCCCAGAATACTCCTATTCACCTTATCAGTCTTCATATTTAGTTTTTATCCTTTGATTCTAAAACAAATGGGTTCTCTTTAGAGTAAGCAATTGCCGCTTTATTAAATTCATCAGAACTCATATTGTCAAATCTCTGTCGTTGCCATTCTGTATAATCAAACTTTTCTCTGTTAATAACAGCAATAAAATGTTCTGTTTCAACTACACCCAATTTTTCCAACAAACAGTTAATTCCTCTATTCATAATTTCAATATCACTAGCCATGCAAACCACTCTCCCATCTTCTCACAAAATCTATAGGATTTAATATCTGAATATCATCTGTAGAATATTTTAGCAATCGATCATCAGTTGTAAAAAAACAGTCACAAGATGAATAAATAGCACATGCCACATGATATGCATCCTTCATCTTGATTCCCGTCTTCATAATTTCTTCTGCCTTATCTTTTATCAAATCTGCTTTATCCGTATCTATATATTCTGAGCTATTCTTTTGTAAAAATTCACCGATTGCCTTTCTTTTTGTTTCGTATGGATTTTGACTGTTTTCAAACCAAAGAACATAAGAATTTATTAAATCTATTTCATTTTTCTTTACTAAATCCTGAACATATAACTTAGTCTGTGTTTCCAATGATATACGAATTTGAGACTGATCATCATATGGGCGGTTATAACAGCAATTATCCAAATAAACCTTCATATTTTCACCTTCTTCTATTAATTATATACCGATAGCGTTTTCATTGTCTAGTAAAACTGTATTTCCCATTTGGATACACATTTTTATACATTTTTATCATTCACGTACACCATCTCTCTCAGCTGAAATGGCTATAACGTCAATTATTATTTTATGTGCTATTGCTATGGGGCTTTATAAGATTATTCAAAGTTTGGAGCATGGGTATAAGAAGAAGATGTAATAAGGGAGAACCCTTTGTAGATTTCCCTTAATATACTTCCTCATCCCTACGCTTATTTACCGTAGAATTCTCTGTATTTATCCTCTCAAAGCATGGGCAGCTCTCATCATGGTCATTGATGATCCCGCAAGCCTGCAGATGGGAATATATCGTGATTTCACCAACATACTTAAAACCACGCTTCTTAAGATCTTTGCTTATCTTCTTTGACAACCCATTACTGACCGGTATCTTTCCGTCTGCTTTGTTGTGCCCGTTGTACAAAATGGTCTTATGATCGGAATATGACCATATGTAATCACAGAAGCTTCCAAACTCCCTGCGTATCTCCTGAAAGCACCTGGCATTGTTGATGACAGCAGCTACCTTTTGTGGCGACTTGATCATATTCTCAGTGTCAAGTATCCTTTGTATGTCACCCTCTCCATACTCAGCTATTTTGTCATAATCAAAATTATCAAAACATGAACGGAATATATCCCGTTTTTTAAGCATCAGATCCCATGACAATCCACACTGCATACACTCTAACATCAGGTGTTCAAACATCTTTCTGTCATCATGTACCGGGATTCCCCATTCGTTATCGTGATAAACTTTATTCCGTTCATTTGTATCAGCCCATAAACAATACCCCATAATCATACTCCCATTTAATCACAACCTGTATTCTTTCACATCCCAAACTCAGCACATAGCTTATCAAACCGTGACTGTTCTTTTTCTTTGATTGGTTTCGACAGATCATTCATGCAGTGATGAATCACATCCGCATCCTTTAACACCTCATCCATTGGACCGTCTGTGTCCAGTTTATCGTCATGATGATAGATTGCTGAACAAATCATATCTGTCTCCGCTTCATCAGTTAGTTTCAACTCACCAAGTATCTCTTTGGCAAGCTCCGCTCCTTTATGTGCGTGATCATCATAAGATCCCGTCTTATATGCGTGAAGATCATGAAGCATTGCAGCCATAGATGCGATTTCAGCATCAAGACCGCGCTTCTTTGCAATCATAGTTGCAGCAAGTGATACCCCATAAAGATGCGCGATGGCACTATTGCGCTTGTCCTCATCCTCCATCTTATTTAACTCACCATCTACATATTTCCTAAGTTCCTTTAACCTTCCCATTTTGAATTCTCCTCATCACTTCCAAACTATTCTCCGGTTTAATCACAAGGCTGTCCGGCTCCACATGACACGTCAGATACAGGACCTGTACTCCGGCATTCCTTGCTTCGTCAAGAACTACACCAAATTCAGGATGCGTATCTATGTTAGGTCTTACCTCTTTTACACCATCCATCTGTATCACAAAGGCAAGGATGGAACCGTACCCGTTTTCCTTTGCTCTGATCAGCTCCCTTATATGCTTGATGCCTCTCTCAGTTGGTGCATCCGGGAAATACCCGATGCCCTCCTTCTCCAACGTACAGCCCTTTACCTCCATGAGATATTTTTCCGGTTCTGCACTTTCTGCTTTTTTCTCTATGTAAAAATCTATCCGGGAGTCTCCATATGTGTATTCCGATATAACCCTGCCAAAATCCTGCTCTTCCAGCCACTCTTTTACAACCTTATTGGGAGCCTGACTGTCTATGTTAAAGATGATGCCGTTGTCTTTTCTGACAGCTACCAGATCATATTTTGTCTTTCTGTCCGGTGTTCCCGGAGCCGTAAGCCACACATCGCACCCCGGAATCAATAGTTCCTTACATCTGCCGGTATTCTTCACGTGAACTATCTCTTTTTGACCGTCAATCTCCACTTCCGCGATAAAGCGGTTAGGACGTTTCAGAAAAGTGGCCTGAGTTATGTTGTCATATTTCATAAATGTTTTAAACGTATCTCCTAATACTTCTGTAATCTACAAATTATCAATGTTGCCACAAAATTATTTTCCCAGCCTTTTTGGACTTTTTAACATCTATTATGCGTTGATTGGATGAGCCTCTGAATTGCAGACTGATATCCTTAAGTTCTTCTACAAATTCCCCATCAACTATCACATCCAAATAACCCAAAATTTCTTTTGTCTCATCCCACTTGCTACAGAAATCCTGTATAATATCCTCGTCATACAAATATCCCGTATAACACCAGATTGTTTTATTGGGATATTCTTTCTTAACCCTGCGCAAAAGCGGCAAAAGCCCCTGCTGGTTACGATATTCCATCGGTTCTCCACCAAGCAGGGTCAATCCTTCTATATATGTTGGTTCAAGCAGTTTGAGGATTTTCTCAATATCTTCCTCCCCAAAGTGCTTACCATATTCAAAATCCCAGGTCATTTCATTGAAACAGCCTTTGCAGTGATGGGTACATCCGCTTACAAACAACGTCACTCGAACACCGGGACCGTTTGCTATATCACACTCTTTAATTTCTGAATAATACATTCATTTGTCTCCTAATCAGACACTTGAATTTTTATTAATTATTATACTATATCGCACACTTGTATCTATACTTACAGATGCAGTACCCTCTCTTTAATTTCCTGTGTACGGCCCTGATTCCAGAACTGTGTACCAATATAACCGCAGGTACGTCTTGCCACATTCATCTTATCCTGATCCCTGTTCCCGCAGTTAGGACATTCCCATATGAGTTTACCGTCATCATCAGTCACTATTTTAATTTCACCATGATAATCACAGAGCTGACAATAATCGCTCTTGGTATTTAACTCCGCATACATAATATGCTCGTATATATGCTTCATAACCGCAAGCACTGCATCTATATTATTCTCCATATTAGGTACTTCCACATAGCTGATCGCTCCACCCGGGGAAAGTTCCTGAAACTGCGATTCAAAAGTAAGTTTATCAAAGGCATTGATATTTTCCGTAACATGGACATGATAGCTGTTGGTAATATAACTCTTATCTGTTACATCTTTAATAAGTCCAAATCTCTGTTGAAGACATTTGGAGAATTTGTATGTTGTTGACTCTAAAGGTGTACCATAAAGGCTGAAATCTATATTGGTCTCCTTAGCCCATTTTTTACAAGCATCATTCATATACCGCATAACTTCCAAAGCAAAAGGTGTTGCCTCCGGATCGGTATGGGATTTACCGGTCATATACCTGGTACATTCGCACAAGCCTGCATACCCCAGTGAAATTGTGGAATATCCTCCGTATAATAATTTATCTATCGGCTCTCCCTTTTTCAAACGTGCAAGGGCTCCATACTGCCATAAAATCGGAGCCACATCGGAAGGAGTTCCTTTAAGGCGTTCATGCCTGCACATAAGAGCACGCCTGCACAGTTCAAGTCTTTCATCAAATATCTTCCAGAATTTATCCATGTCTTTTCCGGAAGAACAGGCAATATCCACAAGATTCAGTGTAACTACACCCTGATTGAATCTTCCGTAAAACTTAGGTTTGTCATTCTCATCATGATAAACCGTCAGGAACGAACGGCAGCCCATACAGGTGTAGCAGTTTCCGTCCTTTAGTTCTTTCATGATTTTTTCCGAAATATAGTCAGGAACCATACGTTTTGCCGTGCACTGTGCAGCAAGTTTTGTCAGATACCAGTATTTACTGTCTTCATGTATATTATCTTCTTCCAGAACATAAATCAGCTTCGGAAAAGCAGGCGTGATATAGACACCCTTCTCATTCTTGACACCACGTATACGTTGTTTGAGCATCTCTTCTATGACCATTGCCAGATCATCCCTAAGCTGTCCTTCAGGCACTTCATCAATATACATAAACACCGTAATAAAAGGAGCCTGCCCATTGGTAGTCATAAGCGTTATAACCTGATACTGTATCATCTGCACGCCTTGATTTATCTCTTCTCTGACACGTATTTCGGCAATCTGATTGATTTTTTCATCAGAGAGTTCTATATCCATTTCTTCCATTTCTTCTCTGACTTTTCTACGCAGTTTCTCCCTGCTCACCTGTACAAACGGTGCAAGATGCGCAAGCGAAATACTCTGACCGCCATACTGTGAGCTTGCTATCTGCGCTATACACTGCGTTGCAACATTGCAGGCCGTGGAAAAGCTCTTTGGTGTATCCAGCATAGTTTCGCTGATAACCGTTCCGTTCTGCAGCATATCCTCCAGATTGACCAGACAGCAGTTATGCATA
>JAFLTH010000003.1 GCA_022510525.1 Lachnospiraceae bacterium
GGATTACAAGGAGCCTTTGTTCTGGATTCATCTGAATATGGATTATCCTTTTAACTTAAAGGGTATACTGTACTTCCCCAAGATCAATATGGAGTATGAATCCATTGAGGGAACTATCAAACTTTATAATAATCAGGTATTCATTGCAGACAATATCAAAGAGGTTATTCCGGAGTTTTTGATGCTTCTTAAAGGTGTGATCGACTGTCCGGACCTGCCGCTCAATGTCTCAAGAAGTGCCCTGCAGAATGACGGCTTTGTAAATAAAATAAATGAATACATTACGAAAAAGGTTGCAGACAAGCTTTCCGGAATGTGTAAGACCGAAAAAGAGGAATATGAAAAATACTGGGATGATATCAGCCCGTTTATCAAGTTTGGCTGTCTGAAAGATGACAAGTTCTGTGAAAAGATGACCGACTACATTCTTTTCAAGAATCTGGACGGCAACTTCCTGACCCTGCCTGAGTGTCTGGAAGTAAATAAGATAGACCCTGACGAGGTCTCAGAATCGGCAACCGATGAAAACGGCGAAAAAGTGGAAGCTGAAGTAGTTGATGAGAACGGAAACAGTGTATTGACTGATGGAGTCAATGAAAGCGATGATGCAGACGATGACGAAAAGAAAGAGAAAGTCATCTATTATGTCACAGATGAAAAGCAACAGAGCCAGTATATAAATATGTTTAAGGCAGCCAAGATGGATGCGGTAATCCTTACCCATAACATTGACCAGCCCTTTGTATCCCAGCTTGAATCTAAGAACGAAGGAATCAAGTTCCAGAGAATAGATGCCGACCTGACAGATACCTTCAAGGCTAAGACTTCCAAGAAGGCCGAAAAAGAGATGGAAGAGCAGGCAGAAGAAATTGCCAAGATCATGAAGAAGGTCCTTAAGAAAGATGCGATTACCGTCAAGGTAGAAAAGCTTAAGAACAAGAAGATTTCTTCTATGATAACCTTATCCGAGGAAACCAGAAGAATGCAGGATATGATGAAGATGTATTCAATGCCCGGAATGGATATGGGTATGTTTGGCGGCAAAGAAGGTGAAACCCTGATTCTCAATGCCAACCATCCGCTTGTGCAGTATGTGCTTGAGCATAAGGACGGCGAGAACGTCAAGCTTATCTGCGAACAGCTCTATGACCTTGCCCTGCTTCAGCAGGCACCGCTTGAGCCTGAAGCTATGACAAAGTTTGTGGCAAGAAGCAATGATATTATGATGTTGCTTACGAAATAACGGATGGCAAAAGGATAATAAAATGAAAATGAAGATAGAATACCGACTTGGACGTATAGAAGACTTAGACGAGATATGCGGTCTGGTCAATGGTGCAGTAAATAAAATGATTGAAAACAATATTCTTCAGTGGGATGAAATCTATCCCACTGAAGTTGATTTTCGAGAAGATATTAACAGGAAAGAGCTGTATGTCGGAGTTGTTGACGGTAATGTAGCGGTTACTTATACCATCAATCAGGAAAGTGATGATGAATATAAAAAGGGCGAATGGAAATATAAGGATATTCCTTATTATGTAGTACATAGAATTTGTGTACATCCCGATTTTCAGAACCAGGGAATAGGCAGACATACACTTCTTTATATTGAAGAACAATTGTTATCTATGGGTATACAGGCAATCCGCCTGGATGCCTTCTCTGAGAATCCTTATTCATTAAGAATGTATGACCGGCTGGGTTATTCCAAAGTGGGAATTGCACATTTTCGTAAAGGAGAGTTCTATTTGTTGGAGAAGTATTTGGGGGATTGATTAAAAAGCAAGGCTTTGCCAAGGAAATCTACTCCGGCAAAGCCTTAATTCATTACAATAGAAAGTTAACCCGGTTCAGCTATGCGGCTGACGCCTACATATACCCGCGATATCTCATACCATGTCGGGAAATCCGTGATTCCGGTCTGCGGCAGTCCGAAAACTCCTTGAAATATCCTAACTGCTTCAGCCGTTTCGGAACCGTATACACCGTCTGTCGTAACCCGTGGAATCGCCGGATAATTCTGTGCTATCCGGTTAAGCTGCTGCTGAAGCTGCCTGACCTTCTCGCCGGAGGAACCTATCGTAAGATTATATCCCGGCCATGAGGAAGGTACTCCGGCAACACTGGTTGCGGTATTGATATACATATCGCTTCCGTAATAATAGCGTATTATCTCAATTGCGGAATAGCCTTCATCTCCAAGATACTTGGAACCCCACTGGCTGAGTCCGTCGCAGGTCACCCTCTGCCCGTCGCAATATGATGTGAAAATGGGCTGTCTTACACCCGGTCTGGAAAGAAAGTTTGTAAAAATACTATCCACCAGCCGGTCTATATTTTCATATGTGTTCCTGCCGTATATCCATTTCTGGTCGTAGGCAGTGGAGGAAGTAATTGTAAAATTGTAACCCTGGTTCCTGTACCCCGAAACCACATTATATTCGTGGTTGCAGAGGTCTTATTTGGGACAAGCTTCTCATTAAGATCAATGGAAAAGATGATTATGAGATAATTTATAAATAAATATTTTTATAAGTTATTTTATTAGTTTAAAAGAGGATATAAGGTTGATTCCCTATATCCTCTACTTTATTGTGATTAATTTGTTTATTCTTCGGCAATTATATCTGGTTCCCAAAATGCCAGATCTTCCAACTCTTCTAATTCGTCAGTCTCAGAATTATAGGATTGCTCTTCTCTATAAGTTTCTTCTACACTTTCGCCGTCATTCTGGTTATCAGAATCAGGGATGTCTTCAATGAGATTATCTTCCGTATCGGAGATTTCTTCAGCAGCTTTTACATTAGATGATGATGCTGAAGAAGTTGACGTTACTTCTCCCCAAAATACCTGTTCCCAATAATAACATGAAGGGGTTCCATTAGAATTTAACGTCACAAAACATGTGCAGCGATATAAAGTATTAGTAGGGTCAATCATATTTGCATAATGCCCAGAGGAATTTTTCCAAGCCTCAATAATACTTTTAGTAGAATTTGCGGTAATTCCCATTCCTATATTTTCTGAAACACCAGCATTAGCAGTTCCAGTGCCAGGTCTCATATGACTGTAATAATAACTTAATTCTGTTGCACGTATTCTGCTGTATGATTCCCAGTTTCCACTAGCCCATTCAAGTGGTTTAGCTCCAACCTCAGCCCTTATCTGATTAACAAGTGCTAACGTTTCATAAGCCATATCATCATAGAATACTCCAGTTACCTGTTTAATTCCGCCATCTTCAATAGCAATATTTACAATGGTCTCTTCCTGTTTTTCACTGCATACATCACAGGTTCTCTGTCTAGCACCGAAATCAGCAACAGATGCGTGTACACCTTCAGCAGGTTCTTTCGTGACAGTCCATTCATTCCATTTGTGTGAACCCTTTATCGTCACATTGTCATTGAAAATATCACCACATCTTGGGCAGTGTTCATATCCTTTTCCATCTTCTATGCAGGTAGCTTCTTTTGTTACAACAAGCTCACTTTCAAGATGTCCAAGGGGATCAGTATTCTGAAAGTCCATCCATCTGTCACATCTTATACAGTGTTTTTCCTGATTTCCATAAGAAGTACAGGTGGGTTCATCAATAGTTATCCATTCCCCTGCTTCGTGTCCAAGTGCTTCAGGATAATCAGTTTCCATGGTCTTGTTGCATCTGCTGCAGTATTTCCTGCGTTCACCATAAAGAGTGCATGAAGGTTCACTTACTGTCACCCAGTCACCTATGTCATGTCCAAGAGGCTCAATGTCTTCCACATAAAGGTCGTTACATCCAGTACATTCATAAACTTTATAACCATATTCCGTACAGGTTGCTTCTTTTTCGTCCGTGATTTTGTATTCATGGACTGTATGAGGAATATCTTTTTCTTCTATTTCTTTACATCTTGAACATTCACGCTTAAACTTGCCGTCAGCTTCTTTCCAGTCAGACCAGTCATGTCCAAGCGGTTCTGTCCAGCTTACATAACTGTCATTGCATCCGTTGCACTGGTATTGGTCATAACCATAATCGGTACAGGTAGGTTTAACTGAATTGATTACCACATAATCATGTTCATGTGCTGCTGGCGGGATGTTCTTTGTTTCTGTCTCTCCACATCTGTTGCATTTACGTTCCATCTGACCGCCATTCTTTTCAGTAGCCGCTTTTGTGATAGTCCACTCTGACCAGTCATGTCCTAATGCGTCTGTATAGTCTGCTTCATATGAATAATCACATATACTGCAGGTATATATGGTATAACCCCTGTTCACGCAGTCGGGTTTGATGTCTTTTGTATCGAACTTATGCTCATGGTCAGCAAGTACAGGTATCTCCTGTTCTTCCACACTCTCACAACGTAAGCAGGTCCTTCGTTCCAAACCAGCTTCTTTATAGGTTGCAGGTCTTACTTCTTCCCACTCTGACCAGTCATGACCTAATGCATCAACATAACCGTCAGTATAGCTGTCCCCGCATTCACAGGTATATATGGTATATCCCCTGTTAGTACAGTCAGGACTTATCACTTCTTCTTTATATTCATGTTCATGGTCTTCTGGGATCATGGGGAGTTCTTTATACTCTTCTTCACCACATCTTATGCAGGTCCTTATCTGTAAGCCTGTTTCAGTCATGGTAGGCGGTATCTCTGTTACCCAGCCTGACCATTTATGTCCAAGTGCGGGAATATCCTGTTTCTTATCTGTGTGTCCACATACGGTACAGGTATAAGCCTGTGTTCCAGTCTCTGTACATGTCGGCGCTGTGATCGTTACCCATTCATGTACGTGGTTTCCTGTCGGTGCTGTCTGTACTGTATAGGTATCACCACATAAAGTACAGATATAGGTTATTATTCCAGCTTCACCGCATGTCGGTTGCTTTGTTATTTCGCTTTCATATTCGTGCCTGCAGTTTACTACCTTCACATGGCATATGGCAGTTACACCATTAGCAGTAGCCTTTATATCAGCCTCACCGTAATCCTTTGCAGTAATTACTCCCTTGCTTACAGTAGCAACTTTCTTATTGGTGCTTGCCCATGTAACCGTCTGCTTTGTTCCGATAACATCATATCCTAACATGAGTTTTTCGCCTTTATCAAGGGAAACTGCAGTCCTGTCAAAGTTGACCTGACTTTCTTTTACCGTAATAAGGCATCCCGCAGATACACCGTTAGCCGTAGCTGTTATAGTGGTAACGCCAGCTCCTGATGCTGTTACTTTTCCTTTGTTTGTAACTGATGCAACATTTGTATCGCTGCTTTCCCAAGTTACAGCCTTGTTTGCTCCGTCAACCGCTGCTTTTAAGGTAACGGTATTGCCTTTCAATGTATACAGGGTATATGATCCCTGATTAAGTTTAATCGTAGGATCAAAGTCGGATACATATACAGTAACGGTATCAGACACTCCGTTGGCAGTTGCCGTAATGGTTGCTGTTCCTGCCTTTTTTGCAGTAATCTTGCCTTTGCTTACCGCTACAACCTTTTTATCGGATGTAGTCCATTTAACTGAGCTACTCCTGCCTATAACCCTGCTGTTTAATGCATAGGTCTTATTGCCTTTTGTCTTTAGGGATACAGATTCCTCTATAATGCTTATGGAAGTATCCTTTACAGTGACAATACAGGTATCGGTCTTTCCGTTACATTCGGCAGTAATAATAGAAGTACCTGCTGATACAGGCGTTATAAGACCATTATTTACGGTCGCAACATCCACATTGCTGCTTGACCAAGTAACAACTTCCGTTTTTGCTGCATTGGTCTTTAACTGCTTTGTCTCTGCCTTTGTTCCTCCGAGATAAAGGATGACTTTTTCTTCACTGATTGATATATTCCCATCTATGACAGTGACCACGCAGGAAGCAGATACGCCGTTGGCTGTTGCGGTTATTGTAGCTGTACCTGTTTTTTTGCCAGTAACCTTTCCTCCTGATACTGCAGCTATGGTTTTATCGGATGTAGTCCATTTAACACTTTTCTTTGATCCAGTTATTGCAGGGATTACTTTTATAGAGCTTCCAGCTCCCTTGGTACTTACCTGTAAGCTGTCTAAATCAAGGGAAATGCTGCTTTCCAGTACAGTCACCATACAGGATGCTGACTTTCCGTTGGCTGTTGCCGTAATCTCAGCCTTTCCTTCCGATACGGAATTGACCGTTCCTGTATTATCAACCACAGCAACATCGGTATCAGAGCTTTCCCATACAACATCCTTATTTGCTCCCTTTGCAGTTGCTTTAAGCTTAATCGTGCTGGTAGAAGTACCGCCATGATATAGGGTAACGGCACTTTTGTTGAGTTTGATACTGGAATCCACCACCGTAACGGTACAGGTCTTATATGTAGAACCGATTCGTGCCCTTATTGTTGTCTTGCCTTTTTTAAGACCAACCGCTTTCCCAAAGGAATTAACGCTTACAATGTTTTCATTATAAGATGTCCACGTTGGTATTTGATCTGTTCCTGTTATGGAAAGTTCGACTGTCTCGCCTATGTTTACGGTTGCTTTTGTCTGACTTAATGAAAACTCGTCTGCATAGACTGTCATGCTTCCAAACGTTAAGATCAATAGAATTGCGGATAGCAGTATCCTTATTCGGTTTTTCATTAGTATCACTCCTTCTGTTGATTTTCCAACATTTTTTAACATTTTTACAATGCTCTACAATAATAACTGGAAACATAAATATGTACAATGATTTGTTGTATAGCATATGCTTTTATAATTATCCTACTCTAATATACAATATAACGCAATAAAAATATCCTCTCATTTAAGAGGATTTTTATTTGTGAACATATATATTAAAATTTTAATGGTGATAAAATGATAATATATGATCCACTTTGGAGAACTCTGAAAGAAAAGAATATATCGACATATAAATTAGAGCATGAATATCGCATTAGCAAATCAATGATATTTAAACTGCGACATAATAAAAGCATAACAATGAACACATTGAATGAATTATGCCGAATGTTTGATTGTGATATACCTGACGTAATTGAATACCTTAAAGAATAAAAAAGAATGCGGAAAGAAGTTTCGCATTCTTTTTATTTTAGTGTATTAGTATTTTAGTGAGATACTGAATTGTAGGATACGTAGACATCAAAAAAGCCGCCTGCGTAACAGACAGCTTTTTTCGCTAATGAAATTTTATAAAACACAACTTGAGGATAAAAAAATTATTATGAAAAACGAAGGAATTTTAAACAAAATATTTCATTAGCTCACAAGTATTCACACTGTATGTTTTGAAAAAGGATATGTCCTTTCCCAGCACATAAAATTCACTTACATATATATTGTATCACTATTTTTTCTAGGATCAAAATTTTTCCAGCCATAAAAATAAAAAACTGCTCTGTTCGTTACAAAGCAGTTTCTGGCACATCATCCAACAAAGAAGTTAATGAACACGAAAGAAAGTGTTGTTACTATAACTCATTTTTTAACTAATATTTGTAAGTAAAGTACATCTCGATATCTATAAATACAAAGGAGTAAGATGTTGTTACCTTGCGGATTGTGCCTTAAAGGTAAGAAAAACACTTCTTAATTTGAGAAAGAAATATCCTCATTAGAGCTAATTTAACTTACAAATAAATTATAGCATACAAATTTGTGAATACAAAATTTCATGAGGTACGTCAACATTGTTGCGTTCCGGAGTCCTTCGGACTCCGAAACGCGGGTATATAACTATATATGTCACTTACTAATAATACATATAATACGCAAAGCATGTATTAAGGGGAACTATGCGTACATAATACGCATTAGCGTGTTAATGAGTATTATAGATATTAACCTGTACACTCTCAACTAAGCCTTATTATTTTTTCTAACCCACATTATTATATTTCCTAAAATAAAATCCTTACGATGGCGCACTTTATTCGCGAATGAACCTGTTTATATTTTAGAATTGGGGGCAGTTATGCCTCCGATTGTAAAATATAAACAGGGATATTCATTTCTGGCGGATAAAACCGAGTTCCTGAGTCCAAAACCGCCAAACTTGATTTGGTGCTTTTTTAGAATTTTCCAAACTGATCTTGCAGCAATGACATATTCATGTGCAAAACCCGATTTAACTTATTCTTCAGCAGATAACCAAGACCTGTTTCGTAAAATAATACGCATTAGTAAAAATATAACTTTTTAGAATTAAATACCCTAAAATTTTGTTTTAGAAAGTCCATATAGTATAATTTAATTAGCAAGTTAAATATGATTAGAGATACCATTGGTCTACTAATCCTAAAGTGAAAGGGCGCTTATAGTTTCTAGCGGCACATCTGTAAGCCATAAACCCCAACAAGCCGTTTTATAAGACTTAACCTGTCAGTCTGCTATAGGCAGTCTGAGATTTGAAATCTGGGAAAAAGAGAAAGGAGGGACTTTTGATACATTAGAAATCAGAAAATAGAATTATATAACAGATCTATTTCAATTCTTAATTTCAAAAGAATTTTTCTATTACCATTCTCTTTTCTCCAAGCAAAGGAGCTAAACATTGGGGAAAAAGGCAAATTTTCAACGCGAATACACACAAATGTTAAATTTACACGATTTAAGGGGGAAGAGCAAACATGCCGTAAAGCTTCAGAAATTAAAGGAAGCAAAGGAACAAGGTATTCCGTATACTCCTGTGAGGGGGATTTTCAGCAGTACAACAATGCAGACATATAAGCAGGCTTGTTCGCTTTTCAGCCAATATCTGCGTGAAAGCCATCCAGAGGTAAAACGCTTCAAAGATGGTAAAAAGTATATTGGTGAATGGCTTACCACTCTTGAAGCCTCCCACTCGGCATGGACTTTAACAACGTATGGAATGGGACTTTGCTGTGCCTATGACATCAATAAATCTGATATTGACTTCAATTTTCCTAGAAGAAAGCGGGAAAATATCATACGTTCGCGTAATAGCTTATCCTTCAGGGATTCAGATTTGAAGTACAGGGATGCTCAGATTTTTTGTGCTGGAACAGGCGCGAGGAGATGCGGAATAATGCGTGTAAGAAAGGAAGACTTAAGACAGCGTGAGGACGGATTATATGAGGTTTTTTTCCGCGAAAAGAACAATATGTCTGGCTACAGAATTATATTGCCAGAATTCCAACAGGAAATCTTACGAATTTTTAGGGAAAGTCCTGGCTATAAGATGCCAAACGGTGAAGTGAGGTTATTTCCTAAATCTGCACTCCCACAAGAATTACACAGCTACAGGGCGCTGTATTGCTGCAAACTGTATGAATATCTTGATCAACTGCATATTTACAATACTGGCGAAATTTACCACTGCAGGGGGGATATGAAAGGGCTTTCGTTTGACAAAGGTGTGTTAGCTGAATGTTCATCCCAGATGTTCCATTCGCGACTCGATGTAATCGTGACAAATTATTTGTATTTGTTTAACAAATAAGCATTTACCCAGTTTTAGCAAAATTTTAACTAAAAGGAGGATGATAAACATGAATGAAAGAAACTTGATAGCAAATCTTATTAAATCATTGGTACAGAAAACTCTTGGGGAGAATTACAGCATAGAGCAGTGCGACGTAAAGAAAAACAATTCACAGCCCCATAAAGCGTTGGTAATCTGTAAAAACGGTGACAATATGGCTCCAACTATCTACATTGGCGGTCTGATTGATGAAATACTTATCGGTGAAAGAACCATGAATTATGCCGTTGATGCGATTATTAAGACATATCATGAAACGCTTCCGAAGGGGTTTGACATTTCGTCATTAAAGGATTTTAACTGTGTTAAGGACAGGATAATCTTCCAGATTGTAAACACTTCATTGAACAGAGAACTGCTTGAAGATAGTCCGTCAATACCGTTTCTGAACCTTTCAGTCATTTTTAAGGTCACACTGGATTCGCTATATGATGGATGTTATGCAACAATGCATATAAAAAGCGAACATTTGGAGCTTTGGGGCGTTACAAAGGATACCGTTTATAAATATGCAATCAAAAACACTCCAAGGCTGTTTCCTGCCGAAATAATACAATTTGCTGATATTTTCAGAGAGGACTGCATGAAACAAGGTGTATCTTTACCAGCTGGTGAAATAAAAGCTGACATGCTCCCTATGTATATTTTGAGCAATAAAGCATCAAGGTACGGATGTAGTTGCATAAATTATAAGAATGTTTTAGCAGACTTTGCGGAAGAATTGGGCGATGACATATATATTATCCCATCTTCTGTCCATGAGGCGATTTTATTACCTGTAATTGAGGTCTGCGTGGGGCTTTCCGAATTGAAAGATATGGTATATAGCGTTAATCGTACAGTCCTAGACAGTGAGGAGTTTTTATCTGACAATGTTTACTTATATTCAAGAGAAACAAAACAAATAACAATAGCTATTTGAAAGGGGGATGATATATATGAATATTTCAATACTTAGAGGAAGACTAACTGCAGATGCGGAAATCCGCGTCAAACCAGAAGAAAACCAGACCGAGACAGCACGATTTTCCCTTGCGGTTCCTGATATCAACAGGAGCGATGAAAATGGAAAACATCCTGTGGATTTTATTAAAATCGTTGCTTTCAATTCGCTGGCACGAAATATTGGCAAATATACCAAAAAGGGAAGCGAGATTACCGTTGTCGGGCGGATCCATACATATTCATACAAGAATAAGGACGATAAAACAGTTTATATGACGGAAATCATTGCTGATAGGATTGAATTCATATCAGGATGCGTCTCTGGGGCTGATATAGCTGATACGCCTGATGAAGTACCTGCAAACGATGCTCCAATTAATTAAAACCGATAAGGCAGCCGTTTTGTGGCTGCCCTCTTTTAGGAAGGGGTGAATGATGAAAAATGAAAATTGACACATATACTACACATATTAATGAAAATGGGCACAATTATCTTGTAAAAGAGAAATCACTAAACTATTCCAGTATCAAAAAGTTTGACTCACCAGCAGCAGTAGTTGAGGTAATGAAAAATGTTTTTGAGTTAGACAAACTCGGTGAAGAACATATTTTTATGATATCCTGCAACAGTGCCTGCGTTCCTGTAGGCTTTTTTGAAGTAAGTCATGGTGTTGTCAATGGCAGTATCATCCAGCCAAGGGAAGTGCTTATACGAGCCCTTTTAACAGGCAGTACAAGCATTATTATCTGCCACAATCACCCAAGTAACTGCGCAGTACCAAGCAAACAGGATGAAAATTTGACAAAAAGACTTAAAGAAGCCTGTAATCTTATCGGAATCACATTGAATGACCATATAATCATATGTAAGGACTCATATTTAAGCTTTAAGGAAGCAAACTTAATTTGATATGGAGAAATAGTTTTAAAATTATTTATAGGATATAAGATTTTATTAAACATAAATAGGGAACAGTATATATCTGTTCTCTATTTATAGGTACTTATAATAAGGTAAGTATTAATAGTTATAAAGCAAATATATCATTCCACAGCAGTACACACCACAGCACTTCATTACATACCAGTACATATACACTACAGAGTAACTCACCTGTAACACCAGAGTAACGCATTTGTAACGCGTTACATAAGTGTGGAGATAAATATAGGGAACAGTTATTATTCTGTTCCCTATAATATTATCAATTAAATAATTCAAATGGATCATAATATGTATTATTGCAATCTGTATCATCATGATTTACATTATTATCACATGCATAACTCCAGTTCTGATTGTTAGAATAATTATTCTGAAAAGCTACTACTGGCTGTTGTTCCTGATTTTGCTTTTTATTTGCCCTGCACGTATTTTGTCTGTCTCTACCGCGCCTACGCTTGTTACAAGCCATTTCATAATTATAGATCTGCTGAGCACACGTTAGCCATTGACCTACCTCTATATCTTCATCACTAACAACATAAAATATATTGTTTTCCAGCAAATCCTGAATTATCATATCAGCACATTTTTCATCAACCCCACCAGTAAATTTGCAATATTCTAACAAATAATCATAATTACTTCCGTCTACTCTAACTCTCCAACCATCATTGCACATGAGCTGACGTGTACAAAATATAACTTCCAATAAATCACTATTATATTTTTTTCTTAATTCCCTTATTGAGGGCTCTGATAGAAAATTTGGCTCAAATGTTAAATAGTCAAGCTTTTGTTTGTATGCTACCCCGTTTTTTGCATTCACTGGAGGATACTTTTCGTTTAATTCTTTAAAAATTGAGTTATCAATAAATCTTCGTTTAATTATTGCCATAAAAATCAACTCCTTTCTATATAGCAAGCCTTTAACCACTTTTGGTGGTAATGCTGTTTTGCAAAAAATATATCTTCGCTAAAGAAGATACATTTATTTTAAAATATTTAAAGTCCCTTGTCAACCACTTTTTGTGGTATTTATTATATATCGGATAAGTATTGCTCGATATTACATTGTTTGTAGAAAGCAGTCGGTTTATTTCCTGTTTCTACCCAATCGTTAAATTTATTTATAAGTTCATCATCATACAGCTTTAAACAGCGTGCAAGTTCCTTTTTACCCCCTTGCTCTTTAAGAAGCAAACGCTTATAGTCAATAGGAAATATCATAGGTATCTTACAATGTAAGCAGGCAAGTTCAAGATTATTGTTTTTTTCGTATTGGCGCTTTAATCTGTCAAAATTATCTGGAACAGGTCTGTTTCTTTTTATAAGCTGTGATATGTTAAATTTTTCCTCCATTCTTGCGAGTTCTTCTTTATAGTATTGTGTTTGTTCATAACTATCTGCTTTCAAATGAAAACCGTTTTTGCTAAATCCAGACATTGCAACTGCTGTTTTTTCAGATATTTTGAATAATTCATATAGCCAAAAAGAAACTCTAAATGCAATAGTATAATCTCCAGCAACACGTCCTCTATTATCTTGTATGTCTGTCAGTTCTAATCGTTCTACTAGATCATAAGCCCTATTACAGTCGCTTTGAGAGCGTTCCTTAAAATCAAATCCAACTGTACTATACTCAGACAAGGAAGATTCTCTTGTATAGTCAGGTATTAAAACACCTATTTTCTCTTTGCGAAATATAATATAGTATTTTTTAATATCTTCGTAGCTACCCAATGTACTAATGGAATTAAGCACAATAACTGTATTCATAGTTTTTTTTGCGCGTTTTCTCAATATCTCTGGTAAAGAAGATATTTGTTCATTATTAATTTGTTTTGATTGCTCAATTATACAATCAAGTTTATAATGCATACCACTGCGTTTACTAGTCATCACGTCAATCTGTAACATTTTGTTTGCATCAAATCTCATATTATTTTCTATTAAACGAAAATCTGGTGTTACCTCGTCGTCATCAATAGCAAGCATTTGATTTTTCATGATTTTTACTATGCTTATATAGTCAGCATAGAGTTTAGTGTTTTTAAAATTCTTTTTTAAATCTTCTTTTGTGTGACCTGTTCTTAAACTTGCATAACCATATATTTTTATATCGCTCATAGAAATTCTCCTTTCCTCTTAAATTCATTTTTATTATATATCATTTTTAAAAATAAATCAACCCACAAAAAGTGGTTGACAAAAGCTATAAATCATGCTACCATACAGAAGTAGCATTAAAAGTGGTTCATTTAGGAGGTGATGTATAAACCAAAGAAAGGGGGTATGGGAATGAAAAAACCAAATACTTATAACGTAACTAAAATTAATAACGAATATGACAAGTTCTTCTCAAATACCAATGAAATAAAGGATATTGATACAGGACCGAGTATGGAAGAATTTGAAAAAGAGGTTGATTATAACCATAAAAAAATGAAATTAGTGCTTCGCTTTCCTAGTAAGGAAGAGGAATCGGAAGACGCTGTTAAAATAAAAAAAGAGGTTAAGGCAATTATGCTTCAAGAATTGTTGGAGCAAACAAAAATACTATAAAAATAAAATTTAGTGGATAAGAGAGGTAAAGCCTCTCCTATCCAGTAAGAAAGGAGTGAGCTATATGGATAAAATACAAAATGCAGCAATACAATTTAAGGAATGTGCAGAAAAATATACAAACGTTTCATTTGAAATTAGTCATCTTAAAAATAATACTTACCTGGTTTGTACTACAATAATGAATGGCGAAAGTAAGATAATAATTATGTGTTCTTTTGAAACTAATAATTTTGGGCTGATTATATATATGCCAGATTGCAGGTATGATTTTGATTTAATGCTTAGAGAGGTTACAAAATTGAATTCTTTATTTACTACATATTCATTGTGTCATGATCTTGAATGCAAAGCACTCTCCATCAGATGCAATATATCATTAGAGGTTTTACAAGAGTATACACAATTTGTAATATTAATGATGCAATGTGTTGTAAAGGTATTGGTAAAGATAGCAAATACGAATAAAACTAATGATTCAAATGCAATACAAAATTAGTAATTAATAGGAGAAGTTACCCTCTCCTATCAAATATGAAAGGAGTGATCGATATGGATAGAATTAAAAAAGCTACAATAAAACTTCAGGAATTTTTAAAAAAAAGATATTGTAATTTTTATATAGACCAAGAAGATAATACTTATCAGCTTTATACCAAAATAGGAACCGAGAATGGTCAGGTGATGGCCATTTTATATCAAATTGAATTGAAGGTTGTTATGTTGGAAATATATATGCCAGATTGCATGTATGATTATGATTTAGCCTATAAAGAGGTTGAAAAGTTGAATTCTTTATTTCAGGCGTATGCAGAATACTATGATCCTGCATGTAAATCCATCACACTCAAAATAAATATATCATTTGAGGCTTTTGAAGAGTATACAGAAGTTGTTGCATTCATGATGATGCATATGGTAGATGTATTAAAAAAAATAGCAAACACAAATAAAAATTAGTGTTTTTAATGTAATACTAAATTAATATTTGATAAGAGAGGGAAAACTCTCTTATCAAATCGGAAAGGAGTGATGTATATGAAAAGGGTAAGAATGTTGTTACGAGTTAGCTCGAACCAACAGCTGGAGGCAGACGGAGATTTGTCTATACAAAGGCAGCTAGTAAAAGAATACATAGAAAGCCAGCCTGATTGGGTTTTGGATGATAAGGAATACTTTGAAGGAAGTAACAGTGGATATAAAAACGCTGTTGCAGACAGAGATGTCTTACAAGAGGCGCTAAATGATGCAAAAAATCGCGAATATGATATTTTAGTTGTTTATAAAGATGATAGGATTGGGCGATTAATGTGGGAAATAGGCGCATATATAATGACATTAAAGGGTTATGGTGTAGACATATACACTGTTAAAGATGGCTGTATTTCTCCAAGTCAGGATGATATAATGGGGCAGATTATGCTTGCATTACGCTATGGAAATGCGCAAAAAAGCAGTGCTGATACAGGTATGAGGGTTAAAGACACCGCACAGAAACTGGTTCAATCAGGAAAGTATATGGGCGGCAAAGCCCCTTATGGATATGAATTTGTTCTTTCAGGGGAAATTAGTAAACATGGGCGAGCATTACATAAATTAGTAATTGATCCAGAAAAGACGGAAGTCGTTAAGCATATATTCAACCTTTCACTGAACAAAGAATATGGTTCCACTAGGATCGCAAAGGAGTTAAATAATGATGACAGATATAAGGACATGGCGCCTAATGATGTTTGGAAGAGTGGTACTATAAGCAGTATACTTAAAAACCCAATTTATGCAGGATATACAGCTTATAAACGCCGAGAAAACATAAGTGGTCACTTACATAGGAATAGCCACAACGACTGGATCTTGTCTTCTGAAGCAAATGATGACATTAAAATAATTGAATTTGATACTTGGGAACGGAATCTAGAGAAAATAGCACTGCGCAGAGATAAATGTTCAAAGAACCCTGCGCATAATGATGTAAATGTAATTAAGAGAAATTATGGAATGCTTTCGTTGGTAGATGTCATGCATTGCGGATGCTGTGGGTCTAAAATGGTAAATGGCAGTAAATATAGTTATTGGAAAATTAAGGCTACAGGTGAAAAACGGTGTAGCAAAATTGCTATATACAAATGTCAGAACGCATGGCAGGGAGTACCGCATGATAGAAAACCCATGTACAGGGCTGACAAAATAGAGCCTATTATCTTTGAATCTCTTGCCTCCTACATCGGACAACTGCAGGAAAATGAGGACGCATTTGAAGATATAAGCAAAAATCAAAGCTCTGAGCTGAATAAACTTAAAAATGAACTGAATAATTATAAAAAAACCCTTGATGACATAAATAAGAAGGTTGAAATTTTGGAAAAAGAAATCCCAAACGCAATCACAGGCGATTATCCACTTACATTAGATGATTTGGCTATACAAATAAAGAAGTGGAAAGAAGAAGCTCTAACGCAGCTAGAAGTTATTAAACATAAGGAGCAGGAATTGGAAGGTGCAACAGTAACACAAAAAGACTGGGAAAGCCTCAGAAAGAACATTCCGACATGGCAGGAAGTATTTCTACATGCAGATAGCGCAACCAAGAGGGTACTGGTAAATCGACTGGTAGAACGGATAGATGTTAAACAAAATGAGGTTAAAATAGATTTTAAGATTAACCTCAATGATTTTTTAACTCAACCACGAATTAGTAGTGATTCCGATACCACTCAGTATAGACCCTATTTAAAGTAAACGACATAATTGCCAGAACGTTGGCATATATTGAGCTGGCAGGCCATGTAGCATAAATTTCAGAGGATGCTACATTTTTTATATACTCCTTGTAGTTTACATAATAATTCGGGGCACTGCTGTCAGATGGCACTCCGTCATGTACAACAACATATTCAGGGATCACGACACGGCTTAAGACAATCTCTCCGGTTTCATCCATCGGCTTGATTTCATCCTCGGGAATCTTCGGAGGATAATCTCCATAAAGTGTATGATCCGGAATAAATATGAATTCTTCCTCATTCTGCGCGGTTTCCGTAGGAGTCATCTGAATGTTCTGCACTGCAGTTACATCCGGAAGTACTTCCACGCCTGAAACCATTACAGGTTCATATCCCGGTGCTTCCACAGTTACATTATATTCCGAATAAGGCATCGGAGACTCCGGAGTCAGACTATAGGAGATGGGCGGCGCTGAAAGCTGTACTTCTTCAGCCTGCCCGGAACTGTCCGTTTCAAGTCTCTCCAAAACGGTTTCCGGCGTTCCAGTATAGGAGATAGTGATAGTGGCGTTCTGGATCGGTATAAATCCTATATCCGAGGTCACATTAATCTGAAGTCCGCCGGTCAATTCCCCTTCGGTCTGCGCGCTTTTGATCGCTTTTTGGTCCATATAATTACCTGCTTAAACCTTATTATCTTTCTATTTATAGTATGCAGGTACTTGGAAACAGTGAAAAAGGGTGTAAAGCCTTAACAATTTAATAAGACTTTACACCCGTTGTGGTTCTGATGTTTTTATTTGGTTTTATCCTATTTTTTGTAACTTTTCGCTGTGATCCTGCAGTACTTTTTTCATAATATCTATATCAGACTGTATTGCATCAAGCTGTTCCATACCATTTGAGTATCTGCGATATGTAGAAGTATAACAACTTTCTATATTTTGCAGTCGTGGCAAGATATCATTTTCATTTTGCAGTTTCAAAGTTTTGATATCATCTTTCACTGGTCTTAATTTATTATCTAACAAATCGGATATTGAAAGTAATAACTCGTTATCTGTCATATTATCACCACCTATAAATTATATTATCATGCTTAAAATTAGGTGTAAAGCCTTATTAAGTTGTCAAGGTATTCGTAATGATTTCTTAATTGTATTCGTTTGATATAGTTAAGCATGGATTTTCTGAAACTTTAAATTTAGATATTAAGAATAGCTGATTTGCCTTAAAGAAAATATGCTTTTGGCTATAGTAACATAACATGAAGAAAAATGCAAATATTCGTTTTGCTTCAAATGGTTGCAAAACAACCAAAACTCATCCGCTTCTTTGTGCAAACCTCACAAGAATTAACATAATGTACCACCGAAAACCTCACATATTTGTGATAAAATATTCGCTTTCCACTTCCTTTTCATATAAAAAGTGCTATAATAATATTATCTATTAAACTGGCACCATTATGTCAGTCACAATTTAAGATTGGAGGGGTTATTATGAACTTAAATAAAACCAAAAGGGAGGTTACAAAATGAGAAAGAAATCAAAAATCGTCATAGCTCGAATATTGGCGATACTGATGGTTCTCAGCATCTTACCGGCTGACTATTTAGGTGCGGCAAGTGTGGTAATGGCTGAAGAACTTGAAGAAAATGCTGAAGTAAATTATGAAAAGACAGCTGAAGCAGATTATGAAGAAACAGCTGAAGCAGATTATGAAGAAACAGTTGAAGCAGATTATGAAGAGACAGCTGAAACAGATTATACAGAGACTGATTCCGGGATAAAGGTACATAATTTTACCGGTGCTGACGGAAGTTACAATGCTAGTTCCGACTTTTTTACATTTAAAGGAAAAGAGCTTAGTACTAAAGTTGAAGTTGACTATACTGATGTGTATGGAAATGCATTGAAATTAACTAAAGCATTTGATATTGGCGGCAGTAGTGATGGATACACTATTACTTTTACAACTGAAACCACGGGTAAATTAATAATAGTTACTAATTCTGATTTTAAAGCAAAAAAATTGAAACTTGATAATAAGTCAGATATATCAGCAAATGCTGATGCTGTTTATGTAGTGCCAAATCTTAGTGTAGCTTCACATACGATTGCCAAGAGTAATCCCAATATACCTATATACTACATTGCTTTTATTCCTGATGGAAGTTCGGTTGAAGAAGGTGCCGGAGAAGGCGGTGGAAATACCGGCGGCAACGAGACAGTTGTTCCCAAACCAACCGCAGATCCTGAAGCCGGCGAAATAGAAGGTGAAACAAAGGTAAAACTTTCTGCAACTGCAGGTGATGCAATTTATTATACCTTGGATACTTCCGTTGAATTGTCAGCAACTACGGGAACAGAATATCAACCTGGCTCAGATGGTATTTCTATTACCCCGCCCGCAACACTCAGGGCGATTGCGGTAAGAACTAAAGACGGCGAAGTTAAAACCAGTGAGATTGCAACCTTCATATACACAGTTAAGCTTGGCGATGCACCTGTAGCAACCCCTGTATCAGGCACAGCCGTTGAAAAAGGAACTGAGGTTACTATAAGCGCTACAGGAGCTGAGGCAATTAAATATACATTGGATGGCTCAGATCCGACAGGAAGTGGTGCAACTAATGTTGATGCGGACTCGGTTAAAGTTACCATCAATGAAGATGTTACAATCAAAGCGGTTGCCATAAGAGACGGCGTTGCAGGCAAGATTTTGGAAGCAAGATATACTATTATAGCTGCGGCAAAACCTGTTGCAAGCAAGACAGGCAGAGTGGAAGCCGGTACGGAGATTACAATCTCTACATCTACAGCAGGCGCTGAAATTTACTATACGATGGGAGCAGACCCGGCTGATCCGACAACAAGCAGTGAGCTTCATGGCACGGGTTCTGTTAATGTTACAATTACTGAGGCTACAACAATCAAAGCTATTGCGGTAAAAGATAAGTATAAAAATAGCGAAGTTGCTGTTTTTAACTATACTATTCTGGATGGCAGCTTGATGAAAACATATGTTTTGGATGCGGATGCTATTTATGCACAAACAGGTAAAACATATTCATATAAAGTGCCTACAGTGATTGATGGAACAGATGGCTATTTTACGGCAATGGCCAATAATAATAAAGGTGCATCGCTCAATAAAATAGAGGATATGAAAAACAGCAAAGGCGCTTATTACTTTTCCAATCTGAGCTGGAATGGTGTTGACATAGGTGAAAAAACGTATGCAGTTGCCATAACAGGCGGTGCTATGGAGGTAAATAACGGTACACCTAAAGTTGTTGTAAGCGCAATCAAATTTACAACAGAAGCGTATGCAACAGGAGTTGTATATTATAGCCTGAAAGAATCAACAGCAAGGACATTCAAGATTCAAGGCGGTACGGACACTTCACTTGGAAGTACAGCTCATACCGCAGATGGCGGAAGTAATACCAAAGTTCTTAAAACAGAATTTACATTGCCTACTCCCGGAACCTATTATGTAGGTTTTAGTGGTTCCGGTGGAATCATACCTTATATGGAAGTCACAGAGGACTACACTATAGAGCCGGAGAAGGGTCCTGAGACCATTCCGACCAAGACGATTACGGTTAATGATTTAACACAGACTGTAATAGATGCAGACTTTAACGGTGATGTTAGTTTTGTAAATGCATCTGATTCCGAAGCGTCAGATGCTGTAAATATACTGCTTAATGTACAGTCAATTGGAGCAGACAATGAAGCTCTTTCAACAGGAATTAAGAAAAAAGTTGCAGAAGAGACTGAAGCACTTAGACTTGAATCCGGTGTAATGCCTCAGACTTACTATTATGATTTATCACTCGCAGACAAGGATACGAATAGCGGACTTCTGCTTGACAGCGGTTCGATCATGTTCCGGGTATCATATGAAAAACTGGGTATGACTCATAACGATACTCTTGTAGTTCTTCAGGATAAATATGTAATTGAGGAGTCTAAAATTACAAGGGATAAGAAGTCCGGCAGTTTCCTGGTTGAAGCTGATGACTTTAGGAGTCCGTTTACATTTATAGTAAATAAAGCCGGTGGGGTAGAACCCGGTGAAATTGAGATTTCAGACAGCTATGGATACGAAGAAGGCGCGGCTGCGGAGTGGAAAGACTATACGGAAGCTGAATTTGACGGTTATGCGGCATATGTGTCCACAACCCCGACTTTCCCTAATAACTCTAAAACACAGCGCATTGATAATGAATTAATCCGTAAATACAATGGCTATTGGAGAGTAGATACAGTTGGTCTTAAAAAAGGCACTTATTATATCAAGATTGATGCTGTAAAGGTTGATTCTTCAAATGAGCCTGCAGAAGTTGTTGCATCTAACATAACAGGACCTCTTACGGTAACTAACTATGACCGTTCGGGTTTTGCATTCTCGCAGGATTCAAAATGGAAGACCGCTTCCGGTGCGTATAATGATGATGGTACATTACGCGAAGGCGCACAGGTAATCTATGTTACAGCGGCTACTGCAAAAACCTGTACAGCTATGATGCATGTTAATGGTGAAAATAATGCTGCCGTAGAAGTCACGGGTATTCAGAATATTTTGAAGGAGAAAGAGAGTACCAAAACATCAAATGATATTTTAGATATTCGTATAATCGGACTTGTAACTAAGAACGATATGGACGCATTGTTATCTAATGAAGGACTTCAGGTTAAGGGCAAAAATGCCGGTGCCAGTGGTAAAGCAATGAATGTTACCATTGAGGGTATTGGTGAAGATGCGACTGTCAAAGGTTTTGGCTTCCTTATTCGTAACTGCGGTAATGTGGAATTTAGAAACTTTGCAATAATGGCATTTATGGATGACGGCGTTTCAATGGATACCGACAACGAAAATATATGGATTCATGATTTGGATATTTTCTATGGCTCAACCGGCGGCGACTCTGATCAGGCAAAAGGTGACGGTTCGGTGGATATTAAAGGAACAACATATGTCACCGTAGCATATAACCATTTCTGGGATTCCGGAAAATGTTCGCTTTGCGGAATGGAAAAGGTTACGGCTCCGGAGTTCAAGGTGACATATCATCACAACTGGTTTGACCATTCGGATTCCAGACATCCACGTATCAGGCGAGGTTCGGTGCATATATATAATAACTACTTTGACGGCAATTCCAAGTATGGTGTAGGAACGACTAATAACAGCAATGCTTTTGTTGAAGCGAATTACTTTAGAAACGTTAAATATCCGATGATGATTTCCCTGCAGGGTACTGATGCTACAGGTGACGGTACATTCTCCGGTGAAGTCGGCGGTATGATCAAGGCATACAATAACAAGATAGAGACTCCTAAGAGTCTGATATATGCTAATTCGACAGAAGGAGGAGCCACTGCTCCGGCCAACGCTAAACAGTTTGATGCATATCTTGCAAGCGAGAGGGATGATCCGGTTCCTGCTGAATATGTGACAGCTTCAAGTGGTATAAAATATAACAATTTTGATACCAGTTATGATTTAGGAGTAAAACCGGAAAATATTGATAATCCCGGCAATGTTAAGGCAATTGTAACAGCTAAAGCAGGACGCTTAAACAACGGTGATTTTGAACGTAATGGGGGCTATCCTTCACTTACGGGAGAGAATGCTGATACTGATGATACTGTTGATATTAAATTAAAGACTGCTGTAGTAAACTATGAAACAAGCGTAGTTTCCATAGGCGGTATCAATGGTGTTGCTACAAGCGCATCCGGCAGTTCATCAGGCACGGTAATAGCTTCCAGCAGTGTAAGCGCACCGGTTCCAAGCCAGCCTGAAGGAAACTATACAAGTGCGGTTGATATTACGCTGAGCTGTGAGCCTGCTAATGCAGAAATTTATTATACGACTGATGGCTCAAGCCCGCTTAAGGCAGCAAACGGTACACCTTATAACGGCGATCCTATTCATATTGATACAAGTACAGTAATTAAGGCTATTGCTATATTAAAAGAAGGCGGAGTGCCGGTTGACTCAAGCGGTATTGTCAAATACGTTTATACCGTTACTTCAGGCAGTACAGTTACTTATACAATAACTGTTGATAAGGCAGACAATACAGCCGAATCTTCATTTACCGTACGTCAAGGCGAAGATATTACTAAAGAGATTCTGCCGAACCCTGTCAGAGAAGGCTATATATTTAAACATTGGGTAGATGCTGATGGCAACGTAATCAAATTACCGTATGAGCCCAAAGGCAACATGAAGCTTACAGCCGTATGGATTAAGGATGACTCCGACAATGCAGAAGCATATGACGCTGAAATCAAGGCTAGTCCTGAACCTACCACTGAAGTTTTCCCAAATCCTACTGAAGTTACTCTGACTTGGAAAGAGCCAACTGATAAGGTTTACTACACCGTGAACAATGCAGATCCAAAGATTGTGGGAGAAGAATATACAAAACCAATTACAATTACCCAAAACACTACCATAAGAGCTGTTGCTAAAAATACTGAAGGTGATTATAGCAAAGTCGAAATATTTAAGTACAAAGTCCAAGGTGGCAGCGGAGATGAAGGCGATGGTGATCCAAACGCGAGCTGGCGAGTTGATGTTGAGCAAAAGGTATACACATACACCGGCAGTGCAATCCAGCCCAAGGTAACCGTATACGGATATGACAATGAGACGCCATTGGTTGAAGGTGTTGACTATACGGTTAAGTACAGCAACAATGTAAATGCCTCAGTAAAACCTGATAAAAATGCTGATAGTGGCTATAGCATTATTAATGCGAAGAAAGTACCTATCATTACAATAACCGGTAAAGGATTTATTACAGGTAAGGATACCGTAGAGTTTGAAATCAGACCGAAAGATATTTCAAATGAAGCAATAGGGGATGATGAGTCTGTAGCAGTAGCTGACATAATAATAGAATCAGGTAAGAAAGCAACAGCGCCTGTAATATGTTACAACGGAGTGAAGCTTTCTGCCAAGGATTATGATTATGCTAATCCTGCTGATAAAAACAAGCCATATACAGAAAATGGGGAATTGGTTATCAATGGTAAGGGTAACTTTGAGGGAAAACTTCATGTTAATGTTAAGGTTGTAGCAAAAGGTAAGCTGAAAGACACTGTCAAGAAGTTCAAAGTCACCATTGATAAGGAAAAAGTTAAAAATCTGGTTTATACCGGTAAGAATCTGAGAGGGGATATCATTGACTGTATCTCAGTTGAACCTGCCAATGCTGATTGCGTAATAACCCTTCCCGATGAGGTTATCAATGCCGGAACGGTGAAGTTCATGGTAGTCGGTTTTGGTGACTACAGCGGATGCAGTGTCAGCAAGTCCGTCAAGATCCAGCCAAAGAATATTACAGGTTCAGCTGCTGTAGCAGGTCCTGATAAAGTAGTAGTTGGTGGAGTTAGAAAAACTGACTATGTAAGCACCGGAGCTGTTTTAAATGACCTGACAGTTACATGGACAGAAGAAGAACCGCTTGAAAACGGTAAGGATTACAAGTTATCCTACAGCGGTAACAAGAAAGCGGACAGCAAGGCTAAGTATACCATAACCTTTAAGGGTAACTTTAAGGGCAAAGTAACCGGAGAATTCGATGTTGGCAAGGCAGCTCTTGAAAACGACACTGAAGGAATTAAAGTTGAAATTCCCGACAAGGTCCTCAAGGACAATGCAAGCTGCAAATCTGCACCATATGTGACTATAAACGATGTATTGGTGAAATCATCTGAATACGAAGTTACATATAGTGTTGGAGATAATAATGGAACTTACGGTGCAAATCCCAAGGTTAATTTCAAAGGTGCTGATTCCGAGACCGTATATGTGAAGATCAAGGCTAAGGGCAAGAATTACACAACTACTGCAGGCAACGAAGTGACCGGTGAGTATACCGTTTGGAATAAGGCGAATACTAAGGCAATTGATCTTTCCAAAGCCAAAGTGACGTTCTACAGTGATGCAGGGAAGAAGACTAAAGCCACTAAGTTTGAGTATGACGGTGGCGAAATCAAACCCGGATCTGTGATGGTTGCCATCGGAAAAGGAAATGATGTAAAAGACTATGCAGATAAATGTGAGATAATATACGTAAACAATGTAAATAAGGGCAAGGCAACCGTAATCATTAAACCTAAGGAAGATAGCGGTTTGATAGGCGGTAAGACTGCAACATTCAGCATTGTTGCACGTAACATTAAGACCAGCCAGTTTAAGGAAGTATTTAATTCAGTATTAAGTTTCTTCAAGTAAGTTCGGATGTAAAACAGTTAATATTTATACGTAATAACAAATATAAAGAGGGCTATCCGAAAGTCACGCATGACTTAGTCATAAATGACTGGGGGATAGCCCTCTTTTGATAATATAATTTCACAATTGCCTAACCCCCCATTGAATGTTATAATTATAATATAGCAATCTAAAGCAAAGCGTGGTGTTCCTTAATTGAGACAGATCATTCAGGAAATACTGGAAGGCAATTTCAGGGCGGATAATACCTCCCTTAATTTTTCATACCCGCGAATCGATATATCTATCGCTCCTGACAGTGTGCAGGAGGGTTCTTTTACCATATACGGACCTGAAGGCTTTGTAACTGAGGGCAGGGTCATATCCTCCGATTTGCGTATGGAATGTCTTACACCGGAATTTGCGGGTATCCAGGATGAGATATATTATCGTATCGATACCACGGATATGCAAGTCCAGGATAGCATAAAAGGTGCTTTTTATATTGAATCAAATCAGGGAGAATACTATCTCCCTTTTTCTGTTACCATCGTGCAGGATGTGATAGATTCAAGTCTTGGAGAAATACGTAATCTTTTTCATTTTATCAATCTGGCCAAGACTAACTGGGATGAGGCGGTCAGACTTTTTTACAGTATGGACTTTGTTAAACTCTTAGCAGGTAATGATGCTCAGTACTATACGATATATAAGGGACTTTCGGCGGTCTACGGCAATGAGCATAACATGGAAGAGTTCCTTCTGGAAACAGGAAAGAAGAAAGCAATTGAGTATATTCCGGAGAAGAACCGGATTGAGATAGATGACCCCGAAGAAGAGCAGCGTTATACCCTTACTATCAACAGGAACGGCTGGGGCTGCACCCGGCTTGATATCGAGACAGAGGGTGATTTCATATATGTGGAGGAAGAAACCGTAAGGGATGAAGACTTCCTTGGGAACGTATACCGTCTCTACTATTATATACAAAAAGACAAGCTTCATAGAGGAAACAACTACGGCTGCATAAGGCTTTGCAGCTTTGAAAAAGTTATCGAAATTCCGGTAACGGTTATCAATTTTCCGCCCGCGGCATTGGGTAAGCATAAGTATTATATTGAGAAAAAGCAGATTACCGTAAAACTTATGAAATACTATCAGGCATACAGGCTGAAAAAGCTTGGCGGTAAGGCATGGATGGAGGAGACTGAGAAACTGGTAGACCGTCTTAAGGAGCTGGATGTAAATGACCCGGCAACGGATTTGTTTTATGCACAGCTGCTTATGGCTCAGGAACGTAATAATGAAGCAAAGTGGGTACTTGAGCAGATCAGGGATGATATAGAAGTGATGGGTGAGGACAAGCCTGAGTACAGGTGTTTTTATCTTTATTTATCTACACTTTACAGTGATGATGATGAATACATAGACGGAGCAACCGATGAAATCATATACTGGTATGAAAGAAACCGCGGAAACTGGCGGATTGCCTGGCTGCTTTTGTTTTTATCGGATGAGCGTGTGAGGACTCCCGCCAAAAAATGGGCATTACTTGAAGAACTTTTTGAATATAAGTGCAACAGTCCGATGCTCTATATGGAAGCATGGAATCTATTATGCATGAATCCGGCGACATTACTTAAATTAAATGACTTTGAGTTACAGATATTGACTTATGCGGTCAAAAATGATGTTATGAAGGATGAGGTACTGTTGCAGCTTTTATATCTGACACAGAAGACTAAAGGTTATTCCGGGGCTTTGCTGCGGATTTTAACTACCTGCTATGAGAAAAGACCTCAGAGTGATATCCTTCATGCAATCTGTACTCTTTTGATAAAGGGAAATAAATACGGTAAGCCTTACCTTAGATGGTACCGCATGGGAGTCAATCAGAATCTGCGTATTACAAGACTGTATGAGTATTATATGATGTCGGTTCCGCTAAACGGTAAGGAGACTATTCCCCAGGCCGTTCTGATGTATTTTGCATACCAGAGTGATTTAAGCTATGAGATTATAGCACATTTATATGCATATGTGCATAAAAGGCAGGAAGAATATCCGGATATTTATCTAAACTACATGCCGGAAATTGAGACATTTGTACAAAGGCAGGCAAAGGCAGGCAGGCTCAATAAGGACCTTGCTTATCTTTACCGTCAAGTGATAACGCAGGATATGATGGATGAGGAAACGGCTGCCGGTCTGAAAGATATATTATTTTTAAATCAGATTATAATAGATAATGATAAAGAAGACCGTGTAAATGAAATAAGAAATATTATTGTGGTCTATCCCTATGCCGAAAATGAATTGACTTATACGGTCAACGGAGCCGGGATTCAGGTACCGCTTTTTGATAAAGAATGCAGGATTATTCTTGAGGATAATCAGCGTAACCGCTATTCGTGCAGTATTCCTTTCCGTATGGAAAAACTGATTACAGCGGACAGGCTTGAGAAGCTTGCGGCTCCTTTTGCCGTAAACCATCCGGGTTATGCTGTCCATGCCTGTTATGGTACCGGGAATGAGATTGTTGTAAATGAGCATAATTTAAAACAATTTAAATTTCTGGCGGATTCGGACTTTTTGGATGAAAGCAGTCGACGGGATTTAAGGCTCAAGCTGCTGCACTTTTATTATGAAAAAGACCGTATGTGGGAGCTGGACGAATACCTGCAGGGTATAGGACCTGAGGATATTGCGCCGCAGGACAGAAAAGAAGCGGTGCGGATTCTGGTACTGCGCGGACTGTATAATGAAGCCCGTAATTGGGTGCGTTTCGGGACGCCATATGGTATAGATGCCAAAACTCTTGCCAAGCTTTGCAGCAGGCTGCTTGAACAGGATGAATTTGAAGAAGACGCACTTATGACTGCCATACTGAGTTATGTTGTTAAAAAAGGAAAATACAACGAATACATTTTAAAATATCTGGTTCGCTTCTTTAACGGCAATATTAAAGATATGAGGGATATATGGAAGATTGCGGTTGAATTTGGAGTGGATACTTTTGAGCTTAGTGAGCGCATACTTATACAGATGCTTTATACCGGCGCCTACATAGGGGAAGGGATGGATATCTTCAAGTCTTATATGAAGAGCGGCGGTAGTGATGAAGTAATTGTGGCTTTCCTTTCCCAGAACAGTTATGATTATGTTATTAAAGAAAAAATCACAGATTCCTCCTTACCCGGAGCGATTTTCAGAATGTATCATGAAGGAGCGGAATTGCTGCCTGTATGTAAGCTGGCTTATCTCAAATATTATTCCGAAAACCGTAGTGAGATAGACGAAGAAATTCAAACGACAGTTCGTGAATTTTTGCGCGAAATGCTGGAAAGGCAAATAATATTGCCTCTCTTTAAAGAATATCAGGGCTATCTCCCTGCGCTTGATATAATGCAGGACAAGTCGATTCTGGAGTATCGCGCCAAGCCCGGAAACCGCGTTGCGGTCAATTATATGATAACGAAGGATGAAAATCCCGGAAACACATATATAAAGGAACCTATGAGGGATGTTTTTGCGGGAATCTGCATAAAGGAGTTTGTGCTTTTCTTCGGGGAGAACCTGCAGTATTATATAACGGAGGAAGAAGACGGAGAAGAGAAGGTAACGCTTAGCGGAAGCATCAGAAAAAGTGACCTTGGCAATGACACTCCCGTATCCCCTTCATATGAGGGCAGCCGTTTCAATATGCTGAATGATATAATGATAGGTAAGACCCTCCATGACTATGATACGGTTGATAAATTGTTGGAGGAATATTATAAAAAGGATTTTATTGCACAGAAAGTATTTAAGTTACAATAGATATCGCAAAAGAGAAGGGATAATGTATGTTCTTCGACAAAAAGACGGAAGATAAACTGCAAAAAGGAAGCGTCCTTGTAGGCTATGATTTGAATAACGGCTTTTCTCAGATAAGTTGCATGGTTTATGGTGACGAAAATGCCGAGATTGAGACTGTTGCAACTGTAATGGGTACAAAGCATTATAATATCCCCATGGCATTATGTAAACCAAAAGACAGCGGCAAGTGGCTATATGGCAAAGATGCAATAAATTCTGCCGATGAAGAAGGTTCTTTTCTTGTTACGGATTTAATGGAACTTGCAATAAAGGGAGAAATGATCGCAATAGAAGAGGAAAACTTTGACCCGGTTGCCCTGCTTGCGCTTTTTATAAAAAGAAGTCTTTCGCTTATGAGCTTCATTGCCTCGCCGGAAAATATCGGCGCGATCATGTTCACCGTAGATAAGCTCGATGACAGGATGGTAGAGGTGCTGGCTAAAGCAACTGCCAACCTTAATCTCAAAACTACACATATATATTTTCAGAGTCATACAGAGAGCTTTTATTATTATATGCTGCACCAGCCGGAGGAGCTGTGGAATTATCAGGTGCTTGCCTGTGAACATGACGGAAAGCAGCTTAAAACCTATCGTATGGAGCGCAACAAAAAGACGACACCGATTGTGGTCCTGATTGAAGAACAGATTTTTGATACGGTCTCTCTTCCTGAGGAGGATGAGGAAGACGAAGTAAAAGAGAGTCTCTATAAACTCGCTGATGAGAAGTTCATGGATATACTTAAGGAACAGTGCAATGAAAGGATAATATCCTGCGCCTATCTTCTTGGTGACGGTTTCAGAAACGACTGGGCCAAGGAGTCGCTGCGCTTTTTATGCAGAAACCGAAGGGCTTTTCAGGGTAATAATCTTTTCAGTAAAGGAGCCTGCCTTGCTATGTTGGATAGGCTGGAGCCATCTGATGTATGCAAAGGACATATTTTCCTCGGGGCGGATAAACTTAAGTCAAATGTGGGAATGACTGTATTAAGGCGTGGTAAAGAATCCTATTATGCACTGCTTGATGCGGGAGAAAACTGGTACGAGGTACACAAGGAATGTGAGTTTCTTCTAAGAGGTGAGGAAAATTCGATTTCCTTCCTTATTACGCCGCTTACGGGCAAACGTGCCGAAATCCAGGAAATTGTTCTGGAGGGCGCTCCGGTAAGGGAAGGCGCATTCGGCAGATATGAGATGGAGATAAGTATGAGTTCGGTGGACTGCATAGAGGCAAAAATAACCGACTTAGGGTTTGGGGAACTGTTTCCCGCCGCCGGCAAGGTGTGGAGAAAACAGTTTGCATGTTAAGAGAAAGGCATGGTTAAAATGGGAAATATTATACTATCAACAGGAAACTATGCAAAAATACCATATTTTTTCGAGAAGACTTATGTAAACCTATTTTCGCTGGAGGAACTATGCTATTGTCTGGTGGAAAATGCTCAGATGCTGGACGGGGATATTGTAAGTGACAAACTGGCAAGATGGCTTTCGGAGCAATGTTCACTAAGTGAGCTTGCGGACAGGCTGCATACGCAGGTAAAAGAAAAGGCGGCGCCGGCAGCTTATGTTGAAACTATCCTTGAATATGCCGGACTTTATTCCGGAGAAGAGATAGCACATACGGTATCTCTTGTCAGCGAAAATGCAGGTTTGAGTCCCTATGAGAAGCAAAAAGCCAGGGCCGACCATATGCTTAGGAATAAGCGTTATATTCTTGCACTGGAGCAGTATTCGTCATTACTTGCAAGGCTTCCCGAACATGAGAAAGAGCTTCAGGCAAAGATACATCATAATATGGGTGTTGTTTATGCCGTACTTTTTATGTTTGAGAATGCTCAGGAAGAATTTATGGAAGCATATAAGATGAACAAAAATACAGATAGTTTAATGCAGTTTCTGGCGGCAAAAAGACTGCATGATAGTGACAGGGAGTATGTGGATTATATTGCAAAACATCCATTCTATCATGATGACTCACTTGAAGTGGAGCGCAGGATAGAGGAAGCGACGGCACAGTTTGATGCAACACAGGAGAACAGGATGCTTTTTACACTGCACGTCTGCAAGGAGGAGGGCGCTGCCTCAGCCGGGGATGTTCAGTATTATGATGAGATAGAGAGACTTACAAATGTGCTTAAAGATGATTATAGGGAGAGTGTGGCAAGGTAAATGAACTGGTTAAAGAAATTATTCGGAAAATGGAAAAGTGCAATTGAAGAACCCGATTTTGAGAATGAAGAATGGGATGAAAATGAGGAAGAGAGAGAGCGGGACTTTAATAACAAAGAGTATAGGTATGACTATGTAAAGGGTCGTCTGGACAGGATCGCACAGGCTTCCAAAGAGATGGAAAATCTTAACTTTGAGTATGAAAATGTGACCTCGCACTTAAAAGATATGGAAGAGATAGAGGCGATTCCTGATGATGAAGCACAGGAACTTAAGGACTTTGCCAAAAAAGTGGAGCTTTTACAGAACAGTTGTAATGATTATATGGGCAGAAAACGCCTTATGAGCGACGAGCGATTCTATCAGATAGAGAGTATGCTTGATGAGATAGAAGAAGGCTGTGCCAAGCTCAAGGAGGCGGAACAGTATCAGGACCTCATTAAAAAGGACTTAAACCGTCTTGACGGTGAAAAGCATGCCTATATGTTCCGTAAAAATGAATTGCTTGGGGCAATAGTGGATACCAAAGGTATGGCGGTCATCTGTGTAACGGCGCTGGCTCTGTGCTTTTCCATGCTGCTCATGCTGCAGTTTTTGCTGGATATGGATACCAAGGTCGGTTATATGATTACCGCAGCGGTTGCAGCAGTTGCAATTACGGCGATTTACGTCAAGCATAGCGATGCCAAGCGTGAGTTAAAAAGGGTGGAATCTGCCATAAATAAGCTGATTGTTTTACAAAATAAGGTGAAGATAAGATATGTCAATAATACCAATCTGCTTGATTATCTTTACCTGAAGTATGATGTTAAAAGTGCCGAAGAACTTGAGAAACTGTGGAATAATTATTATAAGGAAAAAGAAGATCGGGAGAAATGCAGGCGTGCGGAACTGGATCTGGACTACAACCAGCAGGAGCTGCTCAATATTCTCAAGCAATACGATATAAAAGACCCGGCAATCTGGCTGCATCAGACAGAGGCTATCCTTGAACACAAGGAAATGGTGGAAATCCGTCATAATCTTATAATCAGGAGACAGTCCTTAAGACGCAGGATGGACTATAATAAGGAAGTGGCCGCAGGCGGCGCCCAGAAGGAAATAAAGGAGCTTGTAAACCATTATCCCCAGTATGCGGGTGAAATTATAGAAATGGTTGAAAAGTATGAGAAAAGTATGTAGAATATAATATGTACGAACGAACTCAGAAAAAATTAATAAAAGCGGGGTTCCGATGCGGTGGCAAGTCACCCCTTATTTTATTAATTTTCTCTGAGTTCTGGGTATCGATAATTCTTATATATTAAATTAGGAAAGGAATATCATAATGAAAAAGTTAGAACAATTATATGAGGGTAAAGCAAAGAAAGTATTTAAGACTGAGGACCCCGATGTTTTAATAGTTGATTATAAGGATGATGCAACTGCATTTAACGGTGAGAAGAAAGGAACTATAGTCGGTAAGGGTGTTATTAATAACAGAATGACCAACCATGTGTTTAAGCTCCTTGAAAAAGAGGGAGTTCCCACACATTTCATTGAGGAATTAAGCGACAGGGAGACCGCCGTTAAGAAGGTTGAGATTGTGCCGCTTGAGGTTATTATCCGTAATGTTGCGGCGGGCAGCTTTTCCAAGAGACTTGGAGTTGAAGAGGGAACACCCTTTGATGAGCCGACCATTGAATTTAGTTATAAGAATGATGAATTAGGCGACCCGCTTATCAACAGTTATTTCGCGGTGGCTATGAAGCTGGCTACATGGGAAGAAATAGAGACTATTAAGAAATATGCTTTCAAGGTAAACGAAGTACTGAAAAATTACTTTTTACAGGCAGATATAAAACTTATCGATTTTAAGATAGAATTTGGACGTTATCACGGACAGATTATTCTGGCTGACGAAACCAGCCCCGACACCTGCAGACTGTGGGATGTACATACCAACGAAAAACTGGATAAAGACCGTTTCCGCAGGGATTTGGGTAATGTGGAAGAAGCTTATAATGAGGTGTTTAAGCGTTTAGGATTATAGGCTGCGGAGGAATTGCATGACTGGAAATGATAAACTCGGCGAGGAATGCGGTGTCTTTGGCATATATGATTTTGACGGTGCTGATGTGGCATCTACGATTTACTATGGCCTTTTTGCACTTCAGCACAGAGGGCAGGAGAGCTGTGGTATTGCAGTAAGCGACACCAACGGACCCAAGGGCAAAGTCATAAGTGTCAAGGATATGGGACTTATACATGAAAACTTTACGCCGGATACCCTTGATAGGTTAAAAGGTGATATCGGTGTAGGGCATGTCAGATATTCGACGGCCGGCAGCAGCACCAGGGAAAATGCACAGCCCTTAGTGCTTAATTATGTAAAAGGCACACTTGCAATGGCCCATAACGGTAATCTGATCAATGCGCCGGAGCTTCGTCATGAACTGGAATATTCGGGAGCCATCTTTCAGACTACCATAGATTCAGAGGTCATTGCATATCATATAGCCAGAGAGCGCTTGAACAGTGCTACCGTTGAAGAGGCGGTAGGCCGCGCTATGGAGAAATTAAAAGGCGCTTATTCATTAATTATAATGTCACCGCGTAAACTTATAGGAGCGAGAGACCCATTCGGATTCAGACCGCTTTGTATCGGAAAAAGAGATAATGCCTATATTCTTGCTTCCGAAACCTGCGCACTCGATACGATAGGTGCGGAGTATGTCAGGGACGTTGAACCGGGAGAAATAGTTACAATTTCTCCGGGTAAAGGAATAGAGTCCAATAAAAATCTTTGTATAGATAAAGACAAACATGCAAGATGTGTATTTGAATATATTTATTTTGCAAGACCGGACAGTCATATAGATGGTGTAAGCGTATATGACTCCCGTATTTTGGCGGGAAAATATCTTGCAATTGACTCTCCTGTGGAGGCAGATCTGGTAGTGGGGGTACCTGAGTCCGGCAACTGCGCTGCACTTGGCTATTCCATGGAATCACACATACCCTACGGTCAAGCCTTTGTAAAGAACGCTTATGTGGGACGTACTTTTATCAGCCCTCAGCAGAAGAACCGTGAGAGCGGTGTACAGGTGAAATTGAATGCAATCAGGGAAGCGGTCCGCGGCAAAAGAATCATAATGATTGACGATTCCATAGTGCGTGGAACAACTTCTGACAGGATAGTCAGAATGCTGCGTGAGGCAGGTGCCAGGGAAGTACATATGCGTGTAAGCTCGCCGCCGTTTATAGCTCCCTGCTATTTTGGAACCGACGTTCCCGCGAAAGAGCAGCTCATTGCAAATAACCGCAGTGTGGAAGAAATAAGACAGATAATCGGTGCGGATTCACTGGCCTATCTTAAGCTTGAGCGGCTTGACGAGATTGCCGGTCATCTTGGAGTTTGTAAGGGCTGCTTTACTGAGACCTATCCTATGGAGCCGCCGAAAGAAGATATTCGCGGAGAATATGATAAGTAAGTGCCGGAGTACCGGACATTGGAATAGTTAAATCTAGATTTAATTTTAAGGAGATATTTATAAATGAGTACAGACAGATATGTAAGCCCGTTATCGGAAAGATATGCAAGCAGGGAGATGCAGTATATATTCTCACCTGATATGAAATTCAAAACCTGGCGTAAGCTTTGGATTGCCCTTGCCGAAACAGAGATGGAGCTTGGACTCAGCCAGAACGGGCAGCCTGTAATTACTAAAGAACAGATTGATGAATTAAAAGCTAATGCCGAGAATATAAATTATGATGTAGCTAAGGCCAGAGAGAAAGAGGTGCGTCATGATGTTATGAGTCATGTGTATGCTTACGGGCAGCAGTGTCCGAAAGCGGCAGGTATCATTCATCTGGGAGCTACATCCTGTTATGTCGGGGATAATACGGATATTATTGTGATGACCAATGCGCTTAAACTGGTGAAGAAGAAGCTGGTGAATGTGATTGCAAGACTGGCACAGTTTGCGGATGAGTATAAGGAACTTCCGACGCTGGCATTTACGCATTTTCAGCCTGCACAGCCGACTACAGTCGGAAAAAGGGCGACTTTGTGGGCACAGGAGTTCTGTCTGGATTTAGAGGATCTTAATTATGTATTGTCTACAATGAAGCTCCTTGGCTCCAAAGGAACCACAGGAACCCAGGCGTCTTTTCTTGAGTTGTTTGACGGTGATCAGGCTACCGTAGATAAAATCGATCCTATGATAGCCACCAAGATGGGCTTTGATAAATGTTATCCGGTATCGGGCCAGACCTATTCACGTAAGGTGGATACAAGGGTCTGCAATATTCTTGCGGGAATTGCGGCATCGGCACATAAGATGTCCAATGACATAAGACTGCTTCAGCACCTTAAGGAAGTTGAGGAGCCTTTTGAAAAGAGCCAGATTGGTTCTTCGGCTATGGCATATAAGAGAAATCCGATGAGGAGTGAAAGGATTGCATCTTTGTCCAGATTTGTTATGGTGGATGCACTCAATCCGGCGATTACATCTGCAACTCAGTGGTTTGAGAGGACGCTGGATGATTCTGCCAACAAGAGACTCTCAATTCCGGAGGCCTTTCTTGCGATTGACGGTATTCTTGATTTATGCCTGAATGTGGTAGACGGGCTGGTGGTGTACGATAAGGTTATCACTAAGCATCTTATGAGTGAGCTGCCTTTTATGGCGACCGAGAATATTATGATGGATGCCGTAAAAATGGGCGGAGACCGCCAGCAGCTTCATGAGAAGATACGTGAGCTTTCGATGATAGCGGGAGCAAATGTGAAGAAAGAAGGAAAAGATAATAATCTGCTTGAGCTGATTGCAGCCGAGCCGGACTTCAATATGAGCCTTGATGAGCTGAATAAAACAATGGATCCGGCCAAGTATGTGGGCTGTGCACCGGTACAGGTGGAGAATTTCATCAGAGAAATCATACAGCCGGTTCTTGATGAGAACAAAGACATACTTGGTATGAAGGCTGATATAAATGTATAATCTGCGACGTTTTTCTAAAATATAAAGTTCCGGGAGGTATAGATATGGTAAAAGCTATAGTAGGCGCCAATTGGGGTGACGAAGGAAAAGGAAAGATAACTGATATGCTGGCAAAGGAAGCCGACATAATCATTCGTTTCCAGGGCGGTGCTAATGCAGGACATACAATAGTAAATAACTATGGAAAGTTTGCACTTCATACATTACCGTCAGGAGTGTTTTATGACCATACTACAAGTATAATCGGCAACGGTGTTGCACTGAATATTCCGTTACTTTTTAACGAAATAAAGTCAATTACGGATAGAAATGTGCCTGAACCGAAGATTCTGGTTTCTGACAGGTGTCAGATTGTAATGCCGTACCATATACTTTTTGACCAGTATGAAGAGGAAAGACTCGGCGGCAAATCCTTTGGCTCAACGAAGTCGGGAATTGCACCGTTTTATTCCGATAAATATGCCAAAATAGGTTTTCAGGTTAGTGAACTTTTTGACGAAGAACTGTTAAAAGAAAAGGTTGAAAGAGTTTGTGTGGCTAAAAATGTGCTCTTAGAGCATCTTTATCATAAACCTCTTATAAATCCGTCTGAATTGCTTGAGACTCTGCATCAGTACAGGGAAATGGTAGAGCCTTATGTTTGCGATGTGGCTTCCTATCTGGATAAGGCAATTAAGGATAATAAGACCATACTTTTGGAAGGACAGCTCGGCACATTGAAAGACCCCGACCACGGCATATATCCGATGGTTACGTCTTCCCATACGCTGGCGGCATACGGGGCAATCGGAGCAGGTATTCCACCGTATGAGATAAAACAGATAATTACGGTATGTAAAGCCTATTCTTCGGCTGTCGGAGCAGGTGCCTTTGTATCGGAGATATTCGGTGATGAGGCGGAAGAACTCAGACGCCGCGGCGGTGACGGCGGCGAATACGGTGCTACTACAGGCCGTCCGAGACGTGTAGGCTGGTTTGACTGCGTGGCTTCCAAATACGGCTGCAGACTGCAGGGTACTACCGATGTAGCCTTTACGGTGCTTGATGTACTCGGATACCTCGATGAGATTCCAATCTGCGTAGGCTATGAAATCGATGGCGAAGTAACAACGGAATTCCCTGTAACAGCCAAGCTTGAAAAAGCTAAACCTGTTATTAAGAAGCTCCCCGGCTGGAAATGCGAGATAAGAGGAATCAAAAACTATGAAGAACTTCCGGAAAAATGCCGCGATTACATAGAATTCATTGAAAAACAGATTGGATACCCGATTACAATGATTTCAAACGGACCGGGACGTGATGATATTATTTACCGTTAAAAACAGCGCATCCGAATGGATGCGCTTTGTTTTTTATTCTCTGCCATCCCAGCAGTACGTGCATAGCTTGGATTTGTCGATGCCGACGGCATTCATCATATCATCTAAACGATTGTAACGGAGAGAAGTGAAATTAAGCTTCTCTCTTATTTTTTCCAGCATATCATTGTATTCGATAGATTCAGGGTTGGCATAAACAGAGAGATTAGGATATTTGTTTTCTGTTTCCATCTCCTTGATTACCTGACGCGTGATAAGTTCCATCTCGGATGTGGAACGTGAGAAATTCAAATACTTACAGCCGAAGAGAAGCGGAGGACAGGCGGGTCTGATATGAACCTCCTTGGCGCCGCTCTGATACAGAAACTCAGTTGTTTCCCTAAGCTGTGTTCCGCGCACAATGGAATCATCAATTAATAGCAGGCTTCTGTCCTTGATAAGGTCATGTACCGGAAGCAGCTTCATCTTGGCAATAAGATTTCGCTGACTCTGTATCGTAGGCATAAAAGAACGCGGCCATGTAGGTGTGTATTTGATAAAAGGTCTTGAAAAAGGAATGCCTGATTCATTGGCATAGCCGATTGCATGGGCAGTTCCCGAATCCGGTACGCCTGCAACTATATCGGGTTTGATATCATCACGTTTTGCCATCATTGAGCCGCAGTTATAGCGCATCTGCTCTACACTCATGCCCTCATAGGATGAGGAAGGGTAACCGTAGTAAACCCATAGGAATGTACAGATTTTCATATCTTTACCGGGGGCGGCAAGCGGCTGCACGCCTTCCGGTGTGACTATTACAATTTCTCCGGGACCAAGCTCCCGCTCATGCGAATATCCCAGATTCAGATAGGCGAAACTTTCAAAAGAAATGCAGTAAGCATCTTCTTTTTTACCTATTACCACAGGAGTACGTCCGAGGCGGTCCCTTGCGGCATAAATGCCCTTGGGTGTCAGAATGAGCATAGTCATGGAGCCGTCAATCAGCTCCTGTGCATATTGTATACCTTCAATAATATTTTCTTTCTGATTGATTATCGCAGACACCAGTTCCGTTGCATTGATTTCACCGCCGCTCATTTCCTGAAAATGGGCATGTCCGCTTTTAAAAAGCTGTTTTTCTATGTCTTCCTTGTTATTGATCTTGCCGACCGTTGTAATTGCATATGTACCATGATGTGAACGGATTATAAGAGGCTGTGGCTCATAATCGGAGATTGAACCTATTCCCATATGTCCGCGCATTGTATTGGCATCCTTGTCAAATTTGGTTCTAAACGGAGCGTTTTCAATATTGTGAATAGCCCTGTCAAAACCGTCTTCATTGTTGTAAGCAGCCATTCCGGCGCGTCTGGTACCCAGGTGTGAATGATAGTCTGTGCCGAAAAATAAGTCAAATATACAATCTTCCTTTGATGCAACGCCAAAAAATCCGCCCATAAATCCATAGCTCCTTTTCTTATTCAAAAGTTTTAAAACTGTATCCAATATTAATTGTATTATGTTTTAATGTAAAGCACAAGTCATAAATATCCGGATTGGGTAGATAGTCAGGACTAACTTGTTTGTGTTTAGGAGTGATGCCTGAAATTTTTTACAAATGTGATAAGACATATCAGTGCAAAAACAACTGTTATTATAAGATAGCCTGCTATAGCCTGAGTTCCCGCACCAAAAATCAACAGCATTGCCTCACGTATATTTACTACTCCAAATATTGAAAAAATGGCAAAAGAAAGAGTGTTCAGAATACCCGTCGGCATCTTGCTTTTTAATATTACACCCACAATCAGCCCGATCAGGTCCGCAAGAATCAAGCCGAGAGTGCAGCCCAGAAATACGGATAAGGCATTTGCAAAACTGTGCTGTGTATAGTTTGCGGCAAGTGTGATGGCCGATAATTGCGTCTTATCGCCAAGTTCTCCGACAAAGAATGAAATAAAAATTGCCACTACCGGTCCAAAGTTGTGTTTTGCGACGTTTTCTTCATCTTCTTCGGCTTCGCCTTTAAGTGTAGCGTATGCAAACCAGAAGAAAGCAAGGGCCGCAATAAACTTTATTATCCTCATATCAAGATAATTACTGAGTGCCGCGCCTACACCGACAGCCATAATATTAAGAAGTATTGTGGCAAGCCAGGTTCCGCTGAGAATATGGACTACCTTATACTTACCTGCCATAGCTACGAGCAGCAACTGGGTCTTGTCTCCCATCTCGGCGATGAAGATTGTTAATAAAACTGTCAGGAAGATGGTCATTTTAGCGTTCTCCTCTATCAATTTTCTTTATCTTTTGATACAATAAATAATATATTACTAACTAATTTGTGTCAATAAAGGAGAAAACCGGAATGATTTTCAAGTGTAAAAACTGTGGCGGCAATGCTGTCTATGAGCCGGGAAGGAAAAAAATGTACTGTCCGCATTGTGAAGGAATAGATGCACAGTACATTGTAAATGAGGGCTCCCTGACTCAGTGCGGAAACTGCGGTGCCCCTATTGAGACAGGACCGTACACTTCCGCGGACAGATGTGTGCATTGCGGCAGCTACATAGTGTTTGATGAAAGGGTTGAAGAGAGATATAAACCCAACATGATTCTTCCGTTTAAGATAAATAAGGATATGGCGGTTGAAGCTCTTAATACCGAATTTAAGAAAAGGACTTTTACTCCGGCAACCTTTCTTTCAGAGAAAAGCCTTAATAATATGCAGGGGATCTATGTTCCTTTCTGGATGTATGATTATCAGGCACATTATGATTTCAGGGGACAGGGCACGAAAGTTCGTACATGGATAAGTGGAAATACGGAATATGTTGAAACTTCTTACTTTGATGTGATAAGGAAGATGGATGCTGATTTTGACAAGGTTCCGGTAGACGCCTCAATAGCTATGAACGACGGTGAGATGGATTTGATGGAGCCGTATACATATCAGGAGTTGGAGGGCTTTGATCCAAAATACATGTCAGGATTTTTCGGGGAGGTTTTCAATCAGGGTGCGGATGAGCTGGAAGAGCGCGCCAAAATGAAGGCAAAAAGCGCCACTGAGGAATTGATGCAGCAGTCGCTTTCAGGCTATAGCTCTATGAAAACCGAAGTGAAAAACCTGAATCTGAACAGAAGCGGCCTCTATTATGCCCTTATGCCCGTGTGGTTGTATCAGTACGACTATCGCGGGGAAACCTACCGCTTCCATGTAAACGGGCAGACCGGCAAAGTAGTCGGAAAGACTCCCGTTTCCAAAGCAAAAGTATTACTGTATGGACTTACTACAATGGTATCCGTCAGCGCAATTATGTATCTGGCTATTGCAATATTGGAGCTGCTGTAATGCCAAGAGTTGTATTTATAGTGAATTTCGGATGAAAGGATAATACAGATGAAAGAGTATTTTAAATATTTTAATTGGTTATACATAGTGCTTGGAGCTCTGCTTTTATTTTTTATATGTGTAAAAGGCACACAGTCTGTTGTGTCTAAGGCTTCGCATTATGAGAGGACAAACACAGAGTGCCTTACAACGCAGAGGGTGTTTGACAATGCCGATGTGCTAAGCGATAAAGAGGAAAAGAAACTTGAGGAGCTGATTGCCAAAAGAGAAAAACAGACGAATTGCGACATAGTTCTGGTGACTTTAAAGCAGTCCCTTAAAGAATATGCAAGGGAAATAGAACCTTCAGTCGGTTACAGTGAGTTTGTAAGGGTTTATGCAGAGCAGTTTTATGAAAACAATAACTTTGGATATAATAAACCGAACGGAGACGGAGTAATCCTGGTAGATAACTGGTTTCGAGAGTCTGACGGCAAGATATATACCTGGTTTTGTACTACGGGGATTGTAAAGGACAAATATTCGGATGCCGATATAGACCATATTCTGGACAGAGTATACCGTTATGTGGAAACCAATCCCTATCTGGCATACAAAACTTATGTCAATGATTTTTATAATGACATGATGGGAAAACGGATTTTTCATGCCGACGTACCCGGAGGTATGCCAATAATAGCAGGTGTTATTGCTGCGGTTATATTTATTGCAGTAAACTGGAATTCCAAGAGTGGTAAGAAGACAACCACGGCAGTTACATATGTTAAGGGTAGAAATGCGAATTTTACCAACAGTCAGGATATTTTCCTGCGTAAGACCGTAACACATCACAAGATACAGACCAGCAGCGGCTCCGGAGGACATGGCGGAGGCGGCGGAGGTCATAGCGGCGGCGGAAGCCATGGCGGCGGGGGTCACAGCCGGTAACGAAATCCCATCATCTTTGTTAATCTTGTGATTATAATACCGCACAGAGCGGAAACGATAACCGTAAATACCGCGCTTATTGCAAATTTAGCCATAAGTGCGGTATTTACATCAGGTGAAATATCTGCAAATACCCGGCTGTTTACAACTCTCATAAATATATATGTGTGAGTAAGATAAAGGTAGAGCGAATATTTCCCAAGAAATGAAAACAACTGTTCTTTAATCCGCCACTTTATAGTAAGCAGCAGTACAAGCAGAGTCCATATGATAGTAGCGCCGATTTTGAGCCATATCTGCTGTTCTTTAGTAAAACGGCTGATTGCCTCATAACCGTAAAGCCCTGATTTTACCACAAAAAACATAGCAATACCCAAAGCTATAATCATGATTAAATAAATTACATGCGTTATTATTGTAACTGAACTATTAGTCACTGAAATCATTTCGTATTCGTTAAACTTCTTATGCTCATCAGTTCTATTATTGTTAAAAATTCTCTCACATTCCGCAGTTATAATTCCGATAACAAATGTTATGTTTGATACATACCAGAATTCATACATACCGTTTTTATACATGGTATAAGAATATGCATAAGTGAATATACCAAAAGCTGCAATGCGCAGCGGTGTTTTTTTGAACAGTGCATAGATTACAATAAATCCTATATAAAATACAAACAGCACATTCATGAACCAGTAATCATAACCGCTTGCAAACAGCCAGAAGTCATGAAATGAGGTAAAACCTCCGGAAATCAGCTCTATAACACCTGTTATGATAAGGTACGGGATATAGATATTCCTAATTTTTTTAAAAATAAAATCACGATTTATCTTTTTGTCGCCAAGAGATTTCACCATAGCATAGCCGGATAGAAGAAAAAACACATCCACTCCATATACGCCAAGTTTGGTTAGTGCCACCCGGAAGATTTCCCTGTTTCCTTCAGTCTGCACAAACCAGGAATACCATTCTGCGTAGTGGGACAGAATTACCATAACAGCTGCTATTCCACGAAATGTCAGAGCTGTATCCCTGGTGATGAATTGTTTGCAATCGCTTTTCTGCCTGTCGTTTTTAACATTTTCGATGACATTCTCGTAAGTAGTCGGTTTCATAAAGCCTCCCAAATAAATAGCATACGTTATAAAAATGCTGCAAATACATTATAAATCATTTGCTTAATATTGTTAAATACAAACTTAATAAAAAAACAACCCACATGACGGTATGGATTGTTTTAAAAAGTCTCATTATATATAAATATTAATCGATATTAAGCCATCTTATTAACTGCCTGCGCCAGACGGGAAACTTTTCTGGAAGCTGTATTCTTATGGAATACACCTTTAGAAGCGGCTTTATCAATAGTAGCTGTGGCAGCAAGCAATGCAGCCTTTGCAGCTTCTTTGTCGTTAGCAGCAATAGCAGCTGTTACTTTTTTAACAGAAGTCTTAACACCGGACTTGATAGCTTTATTTCTCTCCGCCTTGGTTCTGTTAACTAAAATTCTTTTCTTTGCAGATTTGATATTAGCCAAGATGCACACCTCCTATTATCATTAATTTTTATGGAAATGTCTCATTAAATCCGGACACGGTCGTTTTAATGGAAACACACGTATATTATTGTAGAATAAGCATTAATTTCTGTCAATACATATTTTTAAAATTATTGTAAAAACTAGCACTAAATGCAAGGCTTAAGTTATGACTTCATGACAAAATAAGTATAATCTGCATATAGTATTACGAGAAACATTGGAAGAAACGAGGAATAAGGATATGAGTTGGTTTCAGGTCAGAACTGACCTGGCATTGGAAGCCAGAGAAAGTATTGACGGAAAAGAAAATGAAATTCACGGAATAAAGGTTGAAGAGGAATTCGACGAAAAAAATGACATTCATATTACCACAGTAATAATTGAGACAAAAAACGGCGCCAAGGCAATGGGAAAACCGATGGGTACCTATGTGACGCTTGAAGCTCCGGCAATGATTGAACCTGAAGATGATTATCATCAGGAAATTTCCGATATTCTGGCCAAAGAAATAAGAAAGCTCTTATCTGATCCTGACAGGGAACAGTCAATTCTGGTCGTGGGTCTCGGGAACCGTGATGTTACGGCAGATGCGCTGGGGCCTAATGTAGTGGATAATCTTTTTATAAACAGACATATTGTAATGGAATACGGAAAAGTGGCATACAACTGCTCCAAAATGCATATGGTAAGCAGTCTGGTACCCGGAGTTATGGCCAAAACCGGAATGGAATCCGCAGAAATCATAAGGGGTGTTATTGAACAGACCTCCCCTGATCAGGTCATAGTGATTGATGCGCTTGCAGCAAGATCCACCAAGCGCCTTAACCGCACTATCCAGATTACTAATACGGGCATACATCCGGGCTCAGGTGTCGGTAATCACAGGAATGCACTTACCAGGGAGAGCCTGAATGTACCGGTTCTGGCAATCGGGGTGCCTACTGTTGTAGATGCCGCAACCATAGTGGGAGATGCCGTCGGAGAATATCCCAATTCACTTTCGGAGCTTAACAATATGTATGTGACAAGCAAGGATGTGGACTTTCAGGTACAGCAGATAAGTCATATCCTGTGTGATGCTCTGAATAAGGCTTTGGATTTAACTATGGCATAAAAAGTCATATCATTATCACCTGCGCCTGATGCATATAATAGGGTGAAAGTAAACTTTCACCCGCGAGTTTGAGCTATGCTCAAACATCGCAGATTTTGGCAAGGCATGGGGGAAGTATTAATGAAAAATAAGCTGCGGATTCTGCTTATTTTCATATGTATTATGACAGTGGTGTCATTTTTGTGGGAAGTTTTTCAAAGTAAAGAAACTGAGGAAAACATTGTCGTAAATGATATGCATAACTGGCTGGAGCAGTCGTTTATGGATATCTGGATGCCCGGGGCGTCCGTGTTACAGAGCGGACAGGGCAGCTATGAGTACAATCTGACTGACCGCATTGTTATTGAAAACTTTCCGGTGCTTCTTTTTTCTATGGAACAGCCTGCGCGGCAGTATGACATAGCATTAAAAGAAAGCGACTACAATGAGCTTGTTTTACTGGAAGGTATGGATGAAGATAAAAAGGGAATAGATGAAGGCTCCCTTGAATATGGAGCCGATGCCATACATTTGGATAAGGGGTTGGAGGAAGCCCTGCTTGCCGAAAATGGGCTTATTGCGGAAAATCAGTCGGCGGCAGGTGAGGGAGATGATATTTCCGGCCAGGGTGGAGAGCGTAAAGATATGCCTTTTCGTGAGGTGGAGGAGGCATTGTACCGCTATCAGTGGGATACTCTGACCGATTATACCGATCTGGTAAAAGCTTTTTATGCAATTGATTCGACTACAACTGCGGGAAAGGAGCTTTTAAGTCTGGATAAACTTCTGTATAAAGATATGCGGATGAAAGGAGGTAACGATGCTCCTCAGATTCTGATATATCATACCCATTCCCAGGAGGCCTTTGCAGACTCCGTACCGGGAGACAGCTCCACTACAATTATAGGTGCCGGTGAAAAGCTGGCACAGACTCTTCGCGATAAATATGGTTATAATGTCATACATAATACGGACAGTTATGATGTTCCGGCAAGGGACTATGCTTATAGCAATTCGCTTCCGGAGCTGGAAAAGCTGCTTGCAAATAATCCGACTATTGAGGTTGTAATAGATTTGCACAGGGATGAAATGCCGGCGGACAGAAGACTTGTTATGGAGCTGCAGGGCAGGCCTACGGCTCAGTTTATGTTTTTTAACGGACTCAGCAGAAATTCAAAAGGGGGAGCATTAGAATCTCTGGAAAATCCGTACATTGAAGATAATCTGGCTTTTTCATTTCAGATGCAGACTGCAAGCAATGAATATTATCCGGGGATTGCAAGACGTATATACCTGAAAGCATATCGCTATAATATGCATCTTTGTCCCAAATCTCTGCTGATAGAGCTGGGTGCGCAGAATAATACGGTGGAGGAAATAATGAATGCCATAGATCCGCTGGCACATGTACTGCATCTGGTCCTTACAGGGGATGAGCCGGATGTGGATTATTAATAATAGACATTGCCTTATGAATTTGATATTATATTAAAATGAATAAGTAGAAAGGCAAAATATAGAAATGGAAACCATAGATAAAAGCAGAATCAGGAATTTTTGCATAGTAGCGCATATCGACCACGGTAAATCCACTCTGGCGGACCGTATTATAGAAAAGACAGGACTTCTGACCAGCCGTGAGATGCAGGCTCAGGTTCTTGATAATATGGAACTGGAGCGGGAGAGAGGTATTACCATCAAAGCGCAGACGGTGCGCATCATATATAAGGCAAAAGACGGACAGGAATATATTTTTAATCTGATAGATACCCCGGGACATGTGGATTTTAACTACGAGGTCAGCAGGAGCCTTGCAGCCTGTGATGGGGCAATCCTTGTTGTGGATGCCGCTCAGGGCATTGAGGCGCAGACTCTTGCCAACGTCTACCTTGCGCTGGACCATGATCTTGACGTGTTTCCGGTCATCAATAAGATAGACCTTCCGAGTGCGGAGCCTGAGCGTGTAAAAAATGAAATAGAGGATGTAATAGGAATAGAAGCGCAGGATGCCCCGCTTATTTCCGCCAAGAACGGTATAGGAATAGAGGATGTGCTTGAGGCAATAGTTGAAAAAATCCCTGCGCCCACCGGCAGCCGGGACAACCCCCTGCAGGCACTTATCTTTGATTCTGTCTATGATTCCTACAAAGGTGTCATAGTATTTTGCCGCATCATGGAAGGTGTTGTACGCAAAGGCACTCATATAAAGATGATGGCAACGGGAGCGGAAGCGGAAGTCGTGGAAGTCGGATATTTCGGGGCAGGACAGTTTATTCCCTGTGAAGAACTTTCTGCCGGTCTGGTAGGCTATCTGACCGCTTCCATTAAAAACGTAAAAGATACTGCGGTAGGTGATACAATAACAGATGTTATGAAACCCTGTGACTCACCACTTCCCGGATATAAAAAAGTCAATTCCATGGTTTATTGCGGAATGTATCCCGCAGACGGCGCCAAATACCCCGACCTTCGGGATGCGCTTGAGAAACTTAAGTTAAACGATGCTTCCTTAAATTATGAGCCGGAGACCTCAATAGCCCTTGGCTTTGGTTTCCGCTGCGGTTTCCTGGGGCTTTTGCACCTGGAAATCATACAGGAACGTCTGGAAAGGGAATATAATCTGGATCTGGTAACAACCGCACCCGGAGTTATCTACAAGGTGCATAAGACAAACGGGGAAGTTATTGAACTCACCAATCCTTCCAATCTCCCCGATCTTTCGGAGATTGATTACATGGAAGAACCTGTGGTAAGTTCGGAGATAATGGTAACGACGGAGTTTATCGGTCCTATTATGCAGCTTTGTCAGGAAAGACGCGGCCGCTATATAAGTACGGAATATATCGAGGCAACCAGAGCCTTGATAAAATATGACCTGCCTTTAAATGAGATAATCTATGACTTTTTTGATGCGCTTAAGTCGCGTTCAAGGGGTTATGCATCTTTTGACTATGAGATGAAAGGTTATGAAGAAGCCAAACTGGTAAAACTTGATATATTGGTTAACCGTGAAGAGGTTGACGCCCTTTCGTTTATAGTACATGCCGACAGCGCATACGAAAGAGGGCGCAGGATGTGTGAAAAGCTTAAGGAGGAGATTCCCCGTCACTTATTTGAAATCCCGATTCAGGCAGCGGTAGGCGGCAAGATAATAGCAAGAGAGACTGTTAAGGCAATGCGTAAGGATGTGCTTGCAAAATGCTACGGCGGCGATATTACCCGTAAGAAGAAGCTGCTTGAGAAGCAGAAAGAGGGTAAGAAGAGAATGCGGCAGATTGGAAATGTGGAGATACCCCAGAGTGCGTTTATGAGTGTGCTTAAGCTGGATAATGATTGATTATAGGCATATACAGATTCTAAGAAAGGATTGCTTTAATGTTAAAGAATAAGTTTGGAATCACCGATTCCGTAGAACTTGCGAAAACAGAGGAAAAATTGAGTAAAAAAAGAGCTGCACAATTATTCGAAAACGGATATTTGGCCGCTATGGAGGCAGGAACATTCAATACTCTTGCTAAAATACATGACTATCTTTTTAACGAAATATATGAGTTTGCAGGTAAGCTTCGTGATGTTAATCTTGCAAAAGGCAATTTCCGGTTTGTTCCGGTTATGTACCTTGGAGCGGCTCTTGAAAATATAGATAAAATGCCTCAATCGACTTTTGATGAAATTATTGAAAAGTATGTAGAAATGAACGTGGCACATCCTTTCCGTGAGGGCAATGGACGCAGTATGCGTATTTGGCTTGATCTTATGCTGAAAAAAGAGCTGAATCTTGTAATTGACTGGAGCATTGTAGATAAAGATGAATATCTGTCGGCGATGGAAAGGAGCCCAGTCAATGATATTGAGATTAAACATCTTCTGAAAAAGGCTTTGACAGATAAAACAACGGACCGTGATGTGTATATGAAGGGCATTGACCACAGTTATTATTATGAGGGCTACTCTCTTTATAAAGCTGAGGAACTATAACATGAGCAATCTTATTCCGTTAAGCGTATACATTCACATCCCGTTTTGCATAAGAAAATGCCTCTACTGTGATTTTCTGTCGTATCCGGCGTCTGATAATGAGAAACATTCTTATATTAGTGCGCTGGTATCTGAAATAGAACAACAATCCCGATTTTATGATTCTCATAGCATAATTTCAGTTTTTATAGGTGGAGGAACTCCGTCCGTTCTGGATGCGAGCGCCATAGAAACTATATTATGTAAACTTAAAACCTGTTTTCACATTGAGAATAAACCTGAAATTACGATTGAGGTTAATCCCGGCACGGTAACAGAAGAAAAACTGGCTTCATATTTACGTTCAGGCATCAACCGCCTCAGCATTGGTCTGCAGAGCGCGGATGATGAAGAACTTAAGATTCTTGGAAGAATCCATAATTATGCGGCATTTTGCGATACTTACGAACTTGCAAGAAAAGCGGGTTTTAAGAATATCAATGTTGATCTTATGTCGGCGATTCCGGGACAGACTGCGGATTCATACCGTGCAACCCTTGAGAAAATACTTGAATATGGACCGGAGCATATTTCGGCATACAGTCTGATTCTGGAAGAGGGTACGTGGTTTTATGAAAATCGGGATAAACTTGAACTTCTGACGGAAGATGAAGACAGACTTCTTTATGAAATGACCGAGAAGATGCTCTCTGCGCAGGGCTATCATCGCTATGAGATTTCCAATTATGCTAAGAATGGATATGAATGTATACACAATAAGGTATACTGGCAAAGAGGAGATTATGTGGGCTTTGGACTGGGAGCTGCATCAATGATTGGGGATGTGCGTTGGAATAATACACATGAAATAAATAAATATCAGATGTTATTAAATGAAGACGATATATTACCATATGAGAATAATATGCTGTCAAATAAATGCAATACGTTATTACATGAAAATAAGCACTGCCTATCAAAAGAGGAACAGATGGAAGAATTTATGTTCCTTGGTCTGCGTCTGATAAAAGGTGTAAAGAAAGATGATTTTATGGAAAAATTTGGAGTACCTATTGAAGATGTTTATGGAGAAGTGATAGAAAAGCTGCAAAAAGACGGACTTGTCACGGTTGACGACTCAATACGCCTTACGCCTTACGGCATAGATATCAGTAATTATGTTATGGCGCAATTTTTGTTTTAAGTTATATACAAGATTGTATTGAATTTTATACAATAAATTAGTATAATAATCTTATCAATGTAAAATAGCCATGCTTTATTTTTGTGTGGAAAGGCACTTGAACTGTCCCGAAGTCATAGAATAGAGTAAATGAACTTTGGGGGCTTCTTTTGAAAACATTTAAGCAGCCGCTTACAGCTAAAGAAGAAGCCGAATACCTTCAACAGCTTAAGGCGGGAGACTTAAGGCAAAGGCAGAGAGCCAAAGATATATTGGTTGAGCATAACCTTCGTCTGGTTGCGCATATTGCGAAAAAGTATCAGAATGTTGATGAGGATATGGAAGATTTGATTTCAACCGGCACGATCGGACTCATTAAGGCTATAGATTCTTTTGATGCAGGAAAAGGCAAGCTTAGCACATATGCTTCAAGATGTATTGATAATGAACTCTTGATGCTGCTTAGAGCCAAAAAGAAAAAATCCAGAGAGGTATCGCTTTACGAACCGATAGGAACGGATAGAGAAGGTAATGAAATAAATCTGCTGGATATCATTGAACAGGAACAGACTGATGTTATAGAGCAGATGGAAGTAAAAGAACATTTAAAACGTTTGTCGGGTCTTATAAACGAAAAGCTGGATGAACGGGAAAAAGAAATACTTACCTTGCGTTACGGACTGAGTGACGATAAAGAAGTTACGCAGCGTGAAATAGGTAAAAATCTGGGTATTTCAAGAAGCTATGTCTCGAGAATTGAAAAAAAGGCTTTGGAGAAACTACGGGAAGGCTTTGAATAGACAGATATACAAGGAGATGAATTAATATGATCTTTGTAAAAACAGATGACTTAAAGACGGGAATGAGGCTGGCACGGCCTGTCTATAACAAAAACGGAGTTTTGCTGTATGAGAGGGATTCCAAACTTACATATCAGGGCATTACCAGTATTAAAAATTTTGGTCTGATTGGTATTTTTGTGCTTGAACCGGCAGAACCCGTCCCGCCTATGACAGAGGATGATATATATTTTGAGCGGTTTCAGACGATATATGTATTTGCCATAAAAGAAGAGCTGGATAATATTTTACAGACCAAGAGGCAGGCCAAGATGCAGTCGATTACCGCCAATATAATCAAGAATTACGGTCATCTGGACAGAAAAATATACTTTATGCAGAATCTGCGCAGTAAGGAAGACTATACTTATAAACACTCTTTGAATGTCGCTATGCTGTGCGCAATGATAGCACATACCATGAACATAACGGTCGGGGAACAACTTGATACCGTTACGGCAGCCATAGTACACGATATCGGTAAGCTTGCGGCTCCCAAAGAGGTAATGATGAGTGACAACTGGACTGAGCTGGAAAAAGGACAGATCAAAGCTGCGGAAATTGCGGGATTTGGCATAATAGAACAGACCTTCGCCGTAACACCCAATATTAAGCGCATATGCATGCAGGCGCAGAAGAATATTGAAAGTCTGGAAAAAGGCGAAGATGTAGATAATTCCAAGATGATTATGGGAGCCAGGATATTATCTGTTGCGGAGACTTTTGACACCATGACCGCAATGCAGATTGACAAACCACCGGCATCCGAGGTTGCCGCACTGAAGTATTTGATGCAGCATCCGGACTACTTTGATGAAAAGGTGGTAAAAGCTTTAATAGATTCCGTCAAGATTCTGTTTGCCGGAGTCAGCATTGAGCTTAATACCGGAGAGAAAGGACTGGTACTTTCGGAAAATCCGGTAAATGTTTTAAAACCTATGATACTTACATATACGGATAACAAGCTGATAGACCTTTACAGTAAAGAATATGACGGAAAACTTGAAATTGTCGATATAATGAAGACAATGGATAACCGCCATATTGTGAATAGGGCACTTATGGAGAAGTTCGGTATTAAACCTCAGGAAAAAACATATACCGGCGCATCTCCAAGTATGGAGGAGCAGCCATCCGGTGAAGATAATACACAGGATGGCGAAACTGAGGAATATGTTCCCGGTGCTGTTTAAAAAATACAGGAAGAAAGAGGATATAAGCTATGCCAAATATAGATGAAATTCTTAGGGTTGCAAATGCTGCGAAAGCATCGGACGTACATATTACGGTAGGCATACCGCCCAAAATGCGCGTATTCGGCAAACTTCTTACAATGGACTATCCGCCGTTAGGACCGCCGGATACGGAGGCACTGGTTCGTCAGATTATGACTGAGGAGCAATATACATCCTTTAAAAAACGTGGAGAGTTGGATATGTCTTTCTCTATAAGCGATGTTGGACGTTATCGTGTGAATGTCTATCAACAGAGAGGCTCTTCGGCTATGGCGTTTCGTCTTGTGGGTACAGAGATACCGTCACCGGAAGTTCTTGGAGTTCCCACATCTGTCGTAGATTTATATGAGAGAAAAAGAGGACTTATCCTTGTCACGGGACCTACCGGAAGCGGTAAATCCACCACACTTGCAGCGATTATTAATAAAGTCAATGAAAACAGGGCTGCTCACGTAATAACGCTTGAAGACCCGATTGAGTATCTGCATCAGCATAGAAAAGCAATGGTCAACCAGCGTGAAATAGGAATGGATACAGAGAGTTATGCCAATGCGCTCAGAGCTGCGCTTCGTGAGGATCCTGATGTTATTCTGGTCGGTGAGATGCGTGATTATGAGACTATCAGTATTGCAATAACGGCTGCGGAAACCGGACATCTTGTCCTTTCCACCTTACATACCATTGGTGCGGCAAGTACCGTAGACCGTGTTATCGACGTTTTCCCGCCCCACCAGCAGCAGCAGATTCGTGTGCAGTTTGCAAATGTTCTTGAAGCGGTTATTTCGCAGCAGCTTATTCCTATCAGGGATGGTGCAGGCCGTGTGGCAGCTTTTGAGGTTATGCATGCAAACCACGCCGTAAGAAACCTCATCCGCGAGGGTAAATCCCACCAGCTTGTTTCCGTTATGCAGACTAACCGCAAGATGGGAATGATAACAATGGACGATAGCATTGCACAGCTTTACTATGAAGGGAAGATTAGCAGGGATATGGCAATCCAGTTTGCTGTTGACCCGGAAAATATGCTTAATAAGGTAAACTAATTGAGTGAACCGATCAATATGGCGCACTTGCATTTTAAATTGAATAGTGTTATATTATTTACACTTTGAAGTTAAAGTGCAAGTGCTGCAATTTTAAATATAATATTCTGTAGCTAAATCATATTATTCTAATGCTGACTATAGTAACATTAGAATTTCAAAATTCTTTTTATTTCCGGCATATCGCCGATGAATTCAAAACAATTAATATATTAATGATTTGATATCACTTGTTATTGAATCGCTTGGTTTAATTTTAGCACCTTGATAATTGAATAAGGCTTTACACTTGCAATAAAAACCCTTTATAATTAAGTTAAACATCAAACTTAGGGGAAAAGGGGTGTGAAAGGATGAATGAAATGACAGATAAAGAGTTAATCACAATAACGATTGACAGATATACGGATTTGCAACGTATTAAAAAATCAAATGGTAATCAGGAGAATGCAGAACTTGATTATCAAATAAAAATAACAACCGCTAAATTATCATCATTGGGAGTAAATGTTGAGGAAATAACTCTTTGACATACAACTCTTAAACATGCAACTAAACCGATACACGTAAACAAGGGTGTGAAGTCTTATTAAATTACAAAGGCTTTGCACCTTTTTTGATTGATAAGGCTTTACACCTGTAACAAAAACCCTTTATAATTGGTATAGACTTGAAATACTAAAAAATGAAGGTGGTGAAAAGAGGGTGAGTGATAATATGACATTAGAAGAACAAAAAGAAGTAGCCATAGACAGATATGTAGACTTGATGAGGATTAAGGCACATGAAACAGGCGAAAACAAAGAACTTGACTATCAAATTAAAGTTGCAAAGGTAAAATTAACAAGTTTTGGCATTGATTTTTCAGAACTTGAGTTTTAATAACAACTAAACAGGCGCACATAAATCAAGGTGTAAAGTCTTATTAACCATCAAGGCTTTACGCCTTTTTAGTTCTTGACAATAAAATATTAAAGGAGGATTTAATTTGTTCAAATCTATTACATCAGCAACTATCCACGGCATTGAAGCCCGTCTTATTCGCGTGGAAGTGGATGTCTCGCAGGGGCTTCCGTCCTTTCAGATGGTAGGTCTGTTGGGCTGTGAAATAAAGGAAGCCAGGGAGCGGGTAAAAGTAGCCCTTAAAAATGCCGGAATGCCGCTTCCGCCTATGTGCATAAACGTCAGCCTTTCACCGGCGGATATGCGCAAGGAAGGCGCATTGTTTGATCTTCCGGTGGCAATTGGAATCCTCGGTGCAATGGGACATTTTCCTGAAGAAAGTACCGAGGATATGATAATCATCGGAGAACTGGGACTGAATGGAGAAGTGAAGCCGGTAAAAGGAGTTCTTCCGATAGTCAGGGAAGCAAAACGGCGGGGGATTAAATACTGCATCCTGCCAAAAGAAAACGCTAAGGAGGGCGCACTGGTACAGGATATTTCAATAACGGGTGTTACTGATATAAATGAAGCCTTATCTTTCCTGTCCGAGGAAAAAGAGAGGCGAAACAGTTTGATACCGCCGCTTAGTATAGATGTCCGGACTTTACTTGATAAAAGGCAAAATTCCATAGAAGCGGATTTTGCCGATGTAAACGGGCAGGCAGCAGTCAAAAGGGCGGCTGAAATAGCGGCGGCAGGTTTTCATCATCTACTCATAATAGGTCCGCCCGGTTCCGGTAAAACTATGATTGCCAAAAGAATTCCGGGTATTCTACCGCCCTTGTCTCTCGAAGAGAGCATGGAAGTCTCATCAATCTACAGCGTATCCGGCGCATCACCTTCAGGAGAAGTTCTTATGCGGGCCCGCCCGTTCGTAGCACCCCATCATACAATAACCAAACAGGCACTGGCAGGAGGCGGCAAGGTTCCGGCCCCGGGAATGATTACACTTGCACACAGGGGAGTACTCTTTTTGGACGAGCTTCCCGAATTTAAACGGGAAACCATTGATATCCTCAGACAGCCGCTGGAGGATAAACGGGTGCAGATTGCCAGAAGCAGCGGAAATTACATATATCCGGCTGATTTTATGCTGGTTGGAGCTATGAACCCTTGCCCATGCGGCTATTATCCAGACGTTCAGAAATGCAGATGCAGTCCAAATGAAGTTCACCGTTATCTTTCACGGATATCCGGACCGATTATGGATCGCATCGACATCTGCATTGAAGCGGCCTCCATTCAGGTATCCGAGCTTGCCGCGGGAGTCAAAGAGGAGAGCAGCGAAGAAATCCGCGCCCGCGTTATGAAAGCAAGGAAGATTCAGCAGGAACGCTTTGCCGAAACAGGGTTCCGCTTTAATACAGATATGAAGGCAAAGGATATCAGAAAATACTGTCGCATGGGACATAAGGAGGAACGCCTGTTGGAAAGCCTCTTTGTAAAGCTGAAACTGACCGCAAGGAGCTATCACCGCATTCTCAAGGTGGCACGTACCATTGCAGATTTGGCCGGTTCGGAGAATATTGAGGAACAGCACTTGACTGAAGCCATCTGCTATAGAATGGCGGATGACAAGTATTGGAAGTAGTGAAAAATATAAACTAAAAAATCGTCAAAAAACTACTAAAGGAGCAAAAAAAGATTTGAAAAACCAAATACCACAGATAGATGACGCCGCTCTTCCGTATGCATACTGGCTGTACAATATAACAGGAGTGGGTCACAAAACAATCAATCATCTGATTACGCATATAGGTTCCCCGAAAACCATTTACAATCTATCAGAGTCGGAACTTCTACCGTATCTGACAGAGCAGCAAAAGAGTAGAGGACTTGCAGAACGGATAATGAAGTTTAAGCAGAACCGGGATATATGCAAAGAATATCAGGCGTTATTGAAAAAGAATATACATTTTACCTGCATAGGACATACCGATTATCCCCATAGGCTTGAAAATATCCCGGATGCACCATATGGTCTCTATTACCGCGGAAGACTTCCAAAACAGGATAAACCCTCGGTCGCAATAATAGGAGCCAGAAGCTGTTCGGAGTACGGACGACATATGGCTGAGTACTTTGGAAGGGAGCTGGCACTGGCAGGAGTACAGATTATCAGCGGAATGGCGCGTGGAATAGACGGTATAGGTCAGAAAGAAGCACTGTTGGCCGGCGGGTATTCATTGGGCGTGATGGGTTGCGGAGTGGATATATGTTATCCCGATGAAAATAAAGAATTGTACGATACCTTATGCAGTCAAGGTGGCATCTGCTCCGAGTATCCTCCCGGGACGCTCCCGAAAAACACGCTTTTCCCGCCAAGGAACCGCATTATCAGTGCGCTGTCCGATATTGTGCTGGTAATTGAGGCCAAACATAGGAGCGGAACCCTGATTACGGTGGATATGGCCTTGGAACAGGGCAAAGAAGTCTATGCTCTTCCGGGTAGGATAACTGATGCCTTAAGCGAGGGCTGCAACCGCCTTATTCAGCAAGGCGCCGGAATTGCCGTTTCACCGCAGGATATGATACAAAGCCTTACGGAAAACATACCAAGTGTTATTTTATCAAAATCTACCAAACCATCTAATATATTCAATAAAACTCAATCGGAAATTATGAGCATTCTCGATTATTCCCCTCAATCCGTGGAAGTGATTAAACAACATATGTTATCCAAATATGGCAATGATATATCGCTGCCGGAATTGATGAACCAGCTTGTTAAGCTGAGCCTGTACGGTGCGGCGAAGCAGATAAGTAATAGTTATTTTGTGAAAGGGTAATCTTTTCAATCTTTATTAAAAGTTAAACATATGTTATAATAAAAAATAAGGAGCATTGGATGAAAAATACAAACATACAGTGGCATCCTGGGTTTGTGGCGGCTATGAACTTGGAATTAAAACAAAATAGAGCCGATTTGATATTTGAAAAAGAATACAATCTGAATACGAAACCCTTGGAAATCGATCTGCTGGTGATTAAGAAAAATACGGATATACGGATAGACAATGAAATAGGTCATATTTTCAGAGAACATAATATACTGGAATATAAGTCTCCGGAAGATCATATGGATATTGATACCTTTTATAAAGTAGGAGCTTATGCAAGTCTATATAAATCCTACGGAAATACCGTAGATTCAATAAAAGTAGAGGACATAACGATATCACTTGTCAGGGAAAACAAACCGGATGGATTGTTCAGATATTTTGAAAAGAACCGCTACCTGGTATCAAATCCATATAATGGTATATATTATATAGATGGAAATGTATTATTTCCAACACAGATAGTAGTTACCAAAGAACTTGACAAGTCTGCGCATATCTGGCTCGGAGCTCTGTCGAATAAATTAAAAAAGCAGAATATGCTGGAACTGCTTGAGAATATAAAACGGCTTACAGGTAAGATAGACAAGGAATTAGCGGATTCGGTTTTAGAAGTAAGCGTAGGTGCGAATAAGCAGGTTATAGAAGAATTGATAGGAGATGATAATATGTATCAGTCATTGATGGAAATTATGGAACCAAAACTTCTTATCAGGGAGAAAGAAGCAATAAAAGAGGGAATAAAAGAAGGATTAAAAAAAGGCATTCGGGTGACAGTAGATATTCTCCGTGATATGGGGCGTCAGGACGATGAGATTAAAACAATATTGACCGAGAAATATGAGATTTCGGCGGAGGAAGCTACAGAATATTTATGATTAAAAGCTCACTCAAGCCGCATAGAATCAAATGCCACAGACAGTATTCTTGTATCTTCATTGCTCCTGTCAAGCTGATTGGGGGTTACGGCATTGGGAAATACCATGCGGATTATCAGTTCATTATCTATTATCTTATCTTGAGGGATTGTTATAGTATTATCGCTCCCTATGTCTGCGCTTGTGCATGTAACTGTTCCAACCCTGCTTCCGTTTGCATAAATCCTAATATTCTGCTCATCATTATATACTTTGGAATAAGTAAAATGAAAATCCAGATCCCCTTTTGTATAATCTGAAAGCTCAAAACATATGCTTAGTTCATTGCTTGCCGTTGCAGCATTGTCCTCCTTATACAGGCGGTAATTTATCTGCTCGGCATAGCTGTTATCAGTGGTATAATCAATATCTTCTCCCATAGAATAGGTGATGCGGTTGATGTTATATGGATCCCATATCTGGTATTTGTCCAAATTATACAGTTCATACGGGACTATAAGCCTACAGTCTAAGTTATCGTACCATCCGTCGTCAACAGAGACTTGGTTACGGAACACCATAGAAATAGTGTGAAGTCTTTCAACATCGCTCTCTTCGGTAATATCATAAAATGAAGGACCATAGAATGAATAATCATCCATTACAGTGGACGCCATTGTTGCCGTTAAATTTCTGAAATGTACAGGAGCGGAATTATATTCGAGTTCATGCGATTCTTCAGGAAGCTTTATCAAAAATGCCGGATTGGTTTCCGGATTATCTACTTCATGACGTCCGTGGTCGCCTGTAATGATAACGGTGCTTGAATCATATACTCCAAGTCTCTTCATTTCATCAATGTACATTGTTATTTCTTTCATGACACCTTGAAGCTGCTGCTGTTCGGTAACGGAGCCGCGTGCTGCCGGTTCAAGGTTTTCATCTGTGCGATATGGGGTGTGAACACCGTTAATATGATATAAGCGGTAGGCTTTTTCGTAATTGACTTGAAGTTCACCTGCATCCAGCATATCATGATAAAATTTGTAATTATCAATTTCATAAGAGTTATCTGCGTTTGTAATTGCATTAGTCAGTTCATCTGTGGATAATAAGAAATATTTTTTTAAGAATTGCGGAAACAGATAAAAATCCACCAGTTTATATAGTTGTCCGGCAAACTCAGAATAATCGTCTATGTAATTGTTGACAGTAATCCCATAGTTCTTTGCAATGCCTTCCTTGATGTATGAAGCATACTTTAGATGCGAAAAAATGCGTACATCATAACCGTTTTCATTCAGATAATCGAAAAAAGGAGTCTCCTGCCATATTTCCCTTCTGTATTCATCTATCGGCTGCAGCGGGTCGCGTTCTTTTCCGGTTAGGATCATTGGTATAGCGAGTTCGGTCTGTGCGCCGCCGGAGACTACGCGGTCGAAAAAAGTAAAATCATCTAATTGTCCGTTAGGATATACGTCTGATGTGATATATTCTTCAAGTACAGAACCCTGCAGGGTATCAACTACAAATATAACAATGTTTTCTTCCGAACCAATCGTAAACTCACCCTCTTTGGAGAATCCATGATTAGCCTCAAAAGGAAGTTTGAAGGTAAATATAAGCACAATAAGTGATATTATCTGTACCACACTTAAAAAGTTGGCAATATATCCTATAATGCGTTCTGCTTTTTCCTTATAACGGAAAGTCAGGCCAAGTATTGTTAGAATACATATCGCCCAGAAACATATACTTATTACTCCGGTGCCGGAATAATACGACCAGTTAATATCTGCACCATCCAATGAATGAATCTGCGGATTCAAGAAATTTCTTTGGACATATGCACAAAGTGAAATGGCAAATATAAATGCAATATAGTAAGTAACGCTTTTGGAATCAGTAATGAATAAAGCAGCCAGATTTAAGAATAGATAAAGAAATACCGCAATACACAGTATTATAGGAACAATCTTTATGTAGCTGAGAAGAAACTCTTTTATATTTGCTACAAATAATGAGCTTGGCGTAAAAATGGCATATGTAACTGTCAGAAGTGTTGTTGACGGCAGCAGACGCCTAAGCATCTGCTTAACTGTATTCTTATCCATATTACGCATATTAATAACCATGCCCTTCTCATTTTTAATTTCACACTATTTTAGCAAAATTTATAATTTATTTCAATTCAAATCATTAGGGAGCCCACTCGTGGCTCCCTTTACTTGGTTGCAATAATTTCTTTAGCATACATCCAAAGAAAAATTGTAGTATTATTATATGTTTTGAAAAAGATACTATGTATGGACAAAAATAAAGGGAACTCACTCGTAGTTCCCTTAATTGAAGAATTATACTGATACCCCGCTCGTGAGTATCTTTCTTGTATTCTTATGCTAACATAAAAAAAGTGACTTGTCCACTTTTATTTTAGTGGAAACAGCTGACACTATCAATTTTCCCCTTAACCCACAAATTTTTATCAAAAATTACACATTTTTATTCAGAAAAGCATAAAAAATCTGCATTTTGACTATAAAAAAACTTGCAAGAACCTTAATAAAATGTTATGATGTTATAAACAAAACTAAAATTGTCATTAAATTCCTATAAAGTATTTAGATTATAAAAATATACTTTAGCAGGTTAACGCATAACATAATATTATAGATTACATAGTTATAGACATTATAAATATACACGAAAATACTAAACAAAACGGAGGTTCCCTGCATGGCGGAATGGGGATATGTCGCTATTAATCCAAGCGGCAAGGAAGTGAAAGGCTCTAAGACGGCCGAAAGTGCGGATCAGGTAAGCAGAGATTTAAAGAATCAGGGTCTCACTGTCCTTGAAGTCAAGGAACAGAGCGTACTTAACAAGGAAATCAATTTTGAAATCGGCGGCAAGCCTACGCCCCGTGATCTGGGTGTGTTCTGTAGGCAGTTTGCAAGTATTACACGTGCCGGCGTTACAATTGTTCAAGCACTTCAGATGCTGGCGGAGCAGACCGAGAATAAGAGGATGCAAAGAGCCCTGCTGGCAGTCAGGGCGGACGTGGAAAAGGGTGAAACCTTTGCGGATTCCCTTGCCCTGCATATGGATGTATTTCCCGAACTTTTGATACAGATGGCAAGAGCCGGTGAGGCTTCCGGTAGTCTGGAAATCTCAATGGAACGTATGGCAACCCAGTTTGAGCGTTCATCCAAGACACAGGCACTTGTTAAGAAAGCGATGATTTATCCTATCGTGGTTGCTATTGTTGCCGTTGTTGTTGTTATTATCATGCTGGTTGTCGTTATTCCGGCATACACGGATATGTTTGAACAGCTCGACACCGAACTGCCCGGCATCACGCTGGCGGTTGTTGCCGTGAGTGATTTCATACAGGCATACTGGTTCATACTGGCTCCGGTTGTAGCAGGCATTATTTTTGGAATCAAGGTATTTTCCACTACATATACAGGTAAGCATTTATTTGGTAAACTTGCGTTGAAGATTCCTGCAATTGCCAATCTGGTTACAAAGAGTGCTGCGGCAAGTATGGCGAGAACCTTAAGCACACTGCTTTCGTCCGGTGTGCCGCTTATAGAAGCGGTGGATATCGTATCCGAAACCATGACCAATATCTGGTTTAAAGAGGCGTTAAAAGACGCGGTACAGCAGATTATGGTAGGTACACCACTTTCACAGCCTGTACAGGCCTGCGGATTATTCCCGCCTATGGTTCATCATATGTTACGTATCGGTGAGGAAGCCGGTTCCACCGAGGAAATGCTCGACAGGCTGGCTGACTATTACGAAGAAGAAGTTGAGATGGCCGTGCAGTCATTGATGGCAGCGATGGAGCCTATGATCATCATCGTACTGGCAGGTATAGTCGGAGTTCTGCTTGGATCGGTTATGGCGCCGATGGTAACGATGTACTCTGCACTGGATAACCTGTAAGATTAAGAAACTACATAAAAGAACCGATATATATAATAAAGAATATTATTATATTAATGCCAACCCCAAATAGCAATATAAAACAACGCCAGTTATTTAAAGAAATGAGAAATAACCATCAAACCCCGAATTAACCACGTCTGTAAGTAGGGAGGCAGCCGTGATTAAGATATAAGCAACTAAAGGCTTAAATTTATTAAAAAAGGAGAGAGAATATGAAAAAGGAAATGAATAACAAAGGTTTTTCACTTGTCGAGCTGATTATCGTTATTGCCATCATGGTAATCCTGGTAGCAGTTCTGGCACCTCAGTATCTTCGTTATGTTGAGAAGTCAAGAGTTTCAACAGACGTTCAGACTGCAGTTGAATTTATCAACGCTTGTCAGGTATTGGCATCTGATCCTGAAGCTGATTTAACAGGAACTTCTTACACAATAACAAGTGCTGCTAATAGCGGAACTATTACAGTTGATCCTACTTTATCAACCAAATTAACAGACTTAGGTATGATGGACAGCACATCTATATCTGCTGCAAAATTCCAGTCTACAGCATATAAGAACACAGCTATTACAATTGAGTTAAAGTATGATCTTCCTGCTACTGGAGCTACTGAGAAAATTTGGTTTGTAAAATGTACTGGTATTGATGTTTCAGGTGCTATACCTAGTAGTACACCTGGCGGTGGCGGTGGCGGCGGCGGAACCACCTAATAGTTTCCGTCAACCAACGTACATAGTCATCTAATCCCTAAAGAGGGCTATGTAAAAATCATAAACTAGACATCAGTCATTACCCTACTCCCGGTCAATATTGGCTGGGGGTGGGTAGAAACTGACATAAGCTTAAAGAGAGTTATCCCTAAGATTTTACGGTTTTAGGTACACTCTCTAATACCGTTTAAAAGGACGAACACTATGCGTGAGGCAATACTTCTTTACATAACCATATTTCTGTTTGGAATTGTATTCGGCAGTTTCATGAATGTATGCATCTACCGGATTCCCAAGAAAGAAGATATTGTAAAAACAAGGTCTCACTGCATGAGCTGCGGATATGTACTGAAATGGTATGATCTCATACCTCTTTTCAGTTATATCTTCCTTGGCGGTAAATGCCGTAAATGCAAGACTAAGCTCTCTGCTCAGTATCCACTGATTGAAGCGGCTAACGGACTTGCATGGCTTATAATCGTTCTGATTAACGGGGTAAACGTAGAATCCCTACTCTACTGTGTTCTTACATCCGCTCTTATTACACTCAGTGTGATTGATTTCAGAACATATGAAATCCCGCTTGGGATTAATATATTTATACTGGCGATAGGGCTGGTTAGACTCATAACAGACTATTCTAACTGGCTGTCATATCTGATCGGCTTCTTTTCCGTCAGTGTATTCCTGACTATTCTTTATTATGCGACCGGTGGACGTGCAATAGGTGGCGGCGACGTCAAGCTGATGGCGGTCTGTGGTCTTGTTTTGGGATGGAAACTGACAGTGCTGTCATTTTTCTTGGGGTGCATTTTAGGCGCCATCATTCATCTTATGAGGATGAAAATAAGCGGTGAAAGTCATGTGCTTGCTATGGGGCCCTACCTTTCTATGGGGATGGTCATAGCAATGCTATGGGGTAATCAAATGATAAATTGGTATTTCCAATTTTTATAGATTTAATCAGACTTGACTATACACCTGCTGGGATTATTTTCTATGCAGGTTTTTATATTATAGATTAGATATATAGATTAAGGAGGACACAATTCATGGCTGGCAAGGTGCTCAGTATAGAAGTTGGTTATTTATTTACAAGGGTCTGCGAGGTGGATTACAGATCCAAGACCCCTAAGGTATATAAGAGATTCACGGTTCCGACGCTGCAGGGCGTTATGAATGACGGTGCGGTCGATCCGGATTCACACTATTTGGAGGGTCTGCGCAGCGGTTTGCGTGAATTTGGTATTAAGTCCAAACAGGTGGTTTTTACACTTGCTTCTACCAAGATTGCTACCCGTGAGGTTGTAGTTCCTTTTGTTAAAGAGAATCGTCTCGGAAGTATGGTTAAGGCGAATGCTTCCGAGTATTTTCCGGTGGATTTGAGCCAGTATGAGATAGCCTACAGTGTTATGGATGTTTTAGGCAACAAGGCGGAGGGACAGCAGTACAAACTGATGGTTCTTGCCATTCCGTCCAATATTCTGGAGGGTTACTATAAACTGGCGGCTTCGTTGAGACTCGAAGTTGCGGCATTTGACTATGCCGGCACCAGCTTATACAGAGTTATGAAATCGGAATGTGCCGCCGGCACACATATGGTTGCCAAGATAGATGAGCGCTCCACTATGATCATGGTTATAAAAGAAGAACAGATTGTATTTACCAGAAATATCTCCTACGGTGTGGAGGACGCACTGCAGGCAGTTATGGAAAGTGTGGCCTGGGGTAATATCCGTACTATGCGGCAGGCCTTGCAGGTAATTGAAACGTACCAATGTATAGATCTTACAGTGCGGGAAGACGATGCAAGACCGATTTCGGCATCCCTTGAGGAAACCGCGCAGATTAATGTGACGGAAGCACTGGTTCCGCTGATATCCGGTATGTCGAGGGTTATTGACTATTATTCGGCACAGAGCGGCTCGTCTCCGATTGACAATGTGTATATTACAGGTGTTGGTTCTAACTTCTTAGGCATAGACGAACTTTTAAGCCGGGAAATAGACCACCCGATAACAATAGTTAGAAAAGTAAGCGGTATGAACCTTGAGAGATACTTCAAAGAATCCTTCTTCGGTGAATACCTCTCCTGTATCGGAGCTTCCATTGCACCTCTTGGTCTTTTGAAAGATGAGGAAAAGAGGAAAAGGACTCAGGTGGAGCTGCTTCCCGATAAAAACAGCGTTATGGTCATTTCTATTGTAGTATGCGTCGGAGGTATTTTGATTGGTGCGGCTATGGCGGCGATTTCCATACTCAGTTACAATGAAGCGCTGACTGAACAGAAGCAGATGCAGAACAGGATAACACAGCTTGAACCTGTGGAGAATATATATAAAGAGTATTTACAGCAGCAATACACCTATAATAAACTTACATATTTCCAGAACAGTACGGTGACTCCAAACGAGGAACTTGTGGCATTTATAGAAGAGATGGAAGAGAAGATGCCTGCATCTTTGCATGTACAGTCCTTTGATGCCAATTTGGAAGGTGTGACCATGTCGCTTACGGTTGAAAACAAAGACGATGCCGCATGGCTGATTCAGAAGTTCCGTACATTTGATACTATTGAAACGGTCGGAGTGTCCAGCATCACCGATACCGGTGCCCTGATGGACGGTCAGGTTGTACAGGAAGAACCGGTGGTAAGTCTGACTGTTGTGCTTACTTATAGAGCCAGTGAAGCACAGGCAGCTATAGATGCAGCCAATGAGGCTGCGGCACAGGCGGCGGCTGAGGCAGCTGCAGCAACCCAGACTGAATAGTATAGGAGGGCATGACTTTGAAGAAGAATGAGATACAGCTTTTATTAATAGTAATAGGTATATTGTTTGCGTTCGCTTCCTGGCAGTTTGTCTATAAAAACTTTCAGGAGAAAACCGCACAGGTTGAGGCGGAGAATGTAACGATCAGGGATAGACTTGACCAGCTTGAAATGCTGAATGCAAGACAGGCTGAATACATTGCCGAAACCGAGCAGATGAAAGTGGATTCCGATGCGATCATAAGTACTTTCCCGCCCGGATACAGAAATGAAGATATCATTATGTACTTATATAATATGGAACTTATTGACGATAATGAAGTTGCAATCGCTACCATAGGTATGGAAGCGGAAAACGAAATTCCATATTCCGGAATTCTGAATGTGACCGGCTATGAGCTTCAGGATGATGGATTGAAATTGTATACCAATACCAACACTCTGACTTTTACTACTACATATAATGGTCTTAAAAATGTAATTAACTATATTTACGGTATATCCACCAGAAAATCCGTGGCATCGGTTAAACTTTCGGCAACGGATGACGGTTACCTTGCCGGTACTATAGATATGAACTTCTATGCACTGACCGGTACCGAATTCCCGTACGTGGAGACCAATATCTTCGGAGTACCTGCCGGAACCACCAACTTCTTCGGTGTAATAAACGGAACCCGCGCCGATGTCGTACCGGAAGGTGAAGAAGGTGCTGAAGGTGAGACTGCCGAAGGCGCAGAAAATGCAGGTGGCAATGCGGGAGGCAATGCTGCAGCACAGTAAGTAATAATAAACTCAGATGCGATTCATGTCAGAAAGGAGGAAACACATGAAATCTTCAGATAATAAGGGTTTTACTCTATTGGAGGTCCTTATAGCGGTTATCATACTTGCGATTGTTATTGTTCCGATGCTTCACAGCTTCGTTTCCTCTCATCGCATGAATGCCAGAAGTAAGCAATATATGAGGGCAACTACCCTTGCCCAGGATGAAATGGAAATATTTGAGAAAGAGACTCTTGAAGATTTACAGGATACTTCCAAGTTCAATTACACCGTTACCACACCTCTCACTCTTGGTGACGGGCGTTATGAATTTCTCAGGGAGGGTATAAGCAATGATCATTCAGGAGCATCTGTCAGCAAGTTTGATGTTTTGGTGAAACTTGATCCGGAGCGTGCTGATGCTGCTGATAGATATTATGATACAAATTCACAGGCGTTGTTTTATATGAATACAATAGGTAGTACGGACAGCGCGGTTTATGTTCAGAGTATCAGAAATGCTTCAACTGTTAAGGGATATGACGATAGCATATATGAATACTTCAGTGCAAACAAATCTGCCGTCGGTATCGGAAGCAGTTGGGGAACCCAGGAATTTGACAAGGACCTTACAAGAAGGATTAAGGTTAAGATATATAATGAAAACACCGGTTTGAATATAGCTACCGTTGTTAAAGTAACTTATGAATATGTTCTTTGTACCGATAACGTTATGCCCGCAGGTTATCAGATGTATTCCGAGGAATCAGTTATTTTTAACAATTCCGCACAAGGCATAGATGATGATGGCAATCTGCCGGAGCTTAAGAATGTGTACTTATTCTATGCTCCCAGATACAAAGGTTACTCGACTCCTAAAACGGTAACCTATCCCGTAGACGGGGAACCTACCACATTTAAGACCAACGAGGACTGGATAGTGATTGATAATGAGGCCGGGCTTCCGATTAACGTGTATGTGATTCGTCAGGATATTTTCAAAGACGGCTCTACTACGGAAATCGAGCCTACTCCTTACAATTATCAGCCCAAGATAGAGATACATGACGCAACAGACGCTGACCACACCGTTGGAAATTATTTTACCAACCTGAATATTGACTCAACCGCTGCTCCCGGGGTAGGAGGTCAGATTGACTTCTCCAAACTGAAGGATATCAACAACACCAGCAGAGTTTATTCCAATACGGAGGCATTATCCGTAATCGAGCCGAAACCGCTTGACGGTTCGGGAAGCACCCAGTCGGAGGTTAAGGACAGGATTTATACGATGACGGTAGAGGTTTATGAAAGTGGTGCAGACCTGACTACAGCCAACCCGATTGTTAGGATGACCGGCTCCAAGCTGGAATAATCGGAGTTATGTAAACCGATTGCGAGAGGAAGTTGTATATGTTGAATTTTATTAAATCTAGAAAAACTGATTGCAACGACAAAAAGCAAAACAGTCTATTAAAGTTAAAAAAAGACAACAAGGGTGCCGCCATGGCTATGGTACTCGTAATCATAATGTTTATTGCTATTATAGCGGCGGTTCTTATGTTCTTATCCTACCTTGGATATCAGATGCGTCTGATGGATAAACGGGGCAAGGATACATTTTACACCGCAGAGACTGTTTTGGATGAAATAAATACCGGACTTCAGGTAGAGGCTTCCGAGGCTATGGCCAAGGCTTATAATGAAGTAATGCAGAACTATGCCGTATATGACAGTACGGTTATGCGAAGCAGTGAGTTCTACAGGCAGTATATTAATGAACTTAAAGCAAGATTACAGCGTTCGGAGCCGGACGGACGTTATGACATAACGCTGTTCCGTTCCTGGTTATCTCCCGAGGTGGTAGGCAACAGCAACGTCACAGACGTAGAGGACAGGGATGACGGAAACAGGGCGAGCAGGGGTGCCTTTGGAACCTATGGCGCAATCGTGGAATCCAATGTGACTCCCGAAAGCTATATGCTTGTTAAAAAGGAAAGCGAAAGCCTTTTGATAAAGGATTTGAAAGTTACATATGTTGACAAGAGCGGTTATGTTTCCATAATAAGTACCGATATTAAACTGATACTTCCTTCAGTCAGTTTCGCCCAGTCTTCGGAACTTCCAAGGCTTGAGAAGTTTTCATTGATTGCGGATGAGACTCTGGCAATGGGTAATCTTAATGCGGGTGGCAGCATAACGGTTCAGGGCAATGCTTATGCAGGCCGTATGACGGTTGGAAGAACCGATGAGGACCCGTATTTCATAAGCCAAAGTTATGTGAATTTTGAGTCTCCGCTTGGCACGGGGGTTGACAATATGTCGTTAGTTATAAGTCGTGAAAACGTCACTGTCAACGAGGGCTTTCTTGATACAGATAATGTTGAATTCTGGGGAGAAAATATCCTTCTTTCCTCTTCTGATCTAAGTTTTAAAGGAATTACTAATCTGAAGGACGATTTGGTTTTGGAAGGAAAATCAAGTAAGGCGGCTCTTGCCGGTGAATATAACGGTTTTAGCATGTTAACCAAGGATTCTACTTCAGGGGGCTCTGCTTCCGGCGGAACCGGTACGGGAGGCTCCACGGGAGATGATTCGGATGCGGATGCTGATTATGATGCTACGAATCCGGCTCTTAGCAGCGCAATCATAATAAACGGTCAGGACAGCAGTCTGGATCTGTCTGCGCTTGAAAGTATGACTATAGCCGGACGCTCTTATGTTCAGACTAGGAATATAACTCCGGGAGGTGCCGGAGCGGGCGGAACGACCACTGCTTATCAGAATAAGAATAATATTGTAATGGCTGAGTCGGTTTCACTCAAGAGCAATCAGCTTATTTATCTGGTGCCCTCAGAGGCCCTTGGCTGTGTAATTGAAGATGACGGTTCCATAGGCGATACGGCTTATGGTGCGAACCCGCTTTCTTTGGAACAGTATGAGACTCTTATTAATAATCCGGATGATTATGTGATGATAAACGGCAGCAGACAGATTGCCGCACTTGGCTATAAGCCTCTTAGCAATTACATCAATCAGGAAACGGTTGCGGGACAGGTGGCAAAGGCATATGTTCCGGAGGTTATTTTCAAGCATACCAGTACGGGTACGCTTGTATACTGCTATTTGCGGTTTGCGGATGAGGAAAAGGCAAATCAGTATTTCCAGGATTATTATAATGTAAATTCAGAACAGATTGACAAATATACGAGGCTCTATGCCAGTGAAATCAAGATGCCTGACCCTTCAGCCATGCTCTATCTGAATCTGTCGGGTAATATGCTTGCCTATGACGGTGCGGATGCCGCAACTTCGGTGATATCGGCACCTGACGGCGGTAACAGCAGTTATTATATTAAGCAGCGTCAGGCCAAGACGATTTATAGTACGAAAACAAGCGCATTCCAGGCACTCAGCGCTAAACTTGTTTCAAACGTATCACAGCTTACCGCGCTTGAATTGACCAGAACTGCTTTTGAAAACATAATTAATCAGACCAAGCTGGAGGATATGCTTATTGCTAACGGTTCAAACACACTCAAGATTGAGACAGGGGAGGCAGGCAGTCTCAAGACCGCAATCTTGACCAGGGAGCCGAATTATGTTGTAAATGCATCTACACCGCAGTCTTCAATTATTGTAAGCACAGGCAATGTTGAGGTGGATACCAGCTTCAAAGGACTTATTATTGCAGCCGGCAACATTACGGTCAAATCAAGCGGTGCACCTGTTACCGTAACTCCGCTGGATTTAACGGACTTCTCCAAATTACTTTCTGCGGAAACCAATATCGGCGGCACTAAGTATTACGTAATGGATGTATTCCGGGACGGAGTTAATTATCATGCAGGTATGCCTTCATCAGGAGGAACTTCTACGGAAACGGTTGCGCTTAAGGATTTGATAGTTTATGAACAGTGGATTAAGAAATAACAATAGGGAGCAGTGTTAATGAAGAATAACAAAGGATTTAGCTTAGTTGAATTGGTTATAGTTATTGCAATAATGGCAGTTATCGGCAGTGCGATATTCTATTCATATATGCTCATAATAGGCCAGTATTCGAGGGAGTGCGCCAATGACTTAAGTACTTCTATGGATAAAGCCAAGAACTATGCACTTACCAGATCTGCCTCTGTGGATTGTTATATGGAACTCACTAAAAATAACAAGGGTTATTTTGTGAAATATTATGTTCCTAAAAATGCGACCGCCCCGGGTCATGATGTGGTTACCGGAGCTTTTCAGCCGGATGACTGGGAACTTGCGGAGGAACTTAATATCGGCAAGAAGATGGTTCATATAAACTGTGATTTTTATAATGGCTCAACCAAGGTCAAATCGGTTGAAATTAATGACACTGACTCGGTTAAATTTGTATACAACCGTATCAGCGGAGCGCTGAAGGGTATTGGCGATGCAGCTTCGGATTACGGTCTGAATTCTATTGACGGAAATTATACTGATGTTTACATCAATGTAGAATATGGCAGGAAGTATGAAATACATTTATACACGGCAACCGGAAAACATGTTTTATCCAGAATTGGTTAGGAGGGAGAAAAATGAAAAGTAACAAAGGTTTTACACTGGTAGAATTATTAATAACAGTCACTATTTTAGCGATTGTTATCATAAGCGCGGCGGCTTTTATGCTTACGGGAAGCAGAAGCTTTGCCAAAGGCAGCGCAGATTCCGGTGTGCAAAGTGAAGCCGAACTTGCGGTTAATCAGATTGAGGATCTGGTCATTGACGTCAACGGAGGCGTGAATTATGTAGTAGACGATTCAGCCGATACGGAATCTCTGGTTATGTACCATGTAGAGACAGATGAGACCAGTGGGCTGCCCGTTTATAAGAAAAGAGATGTTATCTGGAACAGAGGCGATAAAAAAATTTCAAGCAGCGAATGGATTGTTAAAGATGACGGCTCCGGAACTTATGTTACGGACACTACAATATACACAAACCAGCTTTTGGCAGAGAATGTAACTGCTTTTAATGTGGATCTTAGTGATGTAATAAAAGACACCGATAAGAACGGAAACGAGATAGATATTGTCAGGTCTGTGGTTATCAGAGTGGATTGTAAGGATGCTGCCGGCAAAGCGGCATATGCCACAACCCCTCTTATAACTCTTAGAAACCGCATGATGTTAAGCGGAGATCCAGGTGCTATCTTTACGGAAACTCCTACTCCGGATGATACTCTTGCATTGTATATATCAGGCTCCGGCATGGAAGGCGCAGTGCCCATCAGAGACCGTGTTACCACTGTAGAGAGAGGTAAGATGTATAATCTCTATGCTATGGTGAGTGCAAGCACGAATGTAAACAGTCTCTGTGACTGGGAGCTTGCGGGTGAAGACTCCGGACATAATAGTAATTTAAATGCAAACGGAGTGTTTATTACGCTGGATGTAGGTACAACGGAACCGAATAACTATCTTATAATTACAGCAAAATACAAAGATAATCCGGCCAAGAAAGCGGTTGGAATCGTTAAGGTTATAGGCGGTCTCAACAAGTCGTTGGACGCTTGTCATATCCTTCCTTATGACATGAAGCCATATAACCCGTATTATAAATCCTCAATAGATGAGCATGGTCTTACTGAAGAAGATAAGGCTGAACTACAGTATACCTGGAGTGTAAGCGACCCTTCCAAGGTAGAGAGTTTTACAGAACATAATACTGATTTAACTTTGAAGGTTATAGAAAATGAAGCCGATATGGGCAAGATATTCTCAATAACACTCAGAGTTTACTGCCCTGCAACGAATCAGGAGGTATTTGATACGCTTGATTATCTCATTGGCGGAGACTCCCTGTTAGAGCGTGGTAAACGTGATGATAGCCAGCCCAATGGATATCATAGGGATAACTGGTATTATTTCGATTTGCCCGATAGAGGCCAAGGCAACAAGAATTTCTGTGAGATTGTTGATTACGGTATTTACGTATGTGATATACACGGAAACAGAATATCCTCCAAGGATTATCTGATACCTTACTTTGTACTCAATATGAATGGTGGTGTTATGTCACCGCTGAACGGCGGTCAGCGTATTACTTATTATATGACTATTATGGAAGATATGCCGCCGGAGGAAGAATTCTATATCAAGGTATATATCAACTTCAAGTTTAGGGAAGATGAGACTCCTTGGACTTATGAGCGTATTCACTTTGTAAGCGGTGTGCATCTGTATGGTGAGAATTCAACCCGTGGTAAGGCTAACTTCTACAATGATGCGGACGTGGTTTTCTTCTATGAAGTTATAGGTTATTATTCACTTGCATGGGATAATACACCGTATGTTTTTGATTATGATGTTGTTTTTGATTATGATGCTCCTGCAGGTGTAACAATTGAGCCGAAGATGAACATACCGCATACTGTTGTAGATGGTAATAAAGAGGGAAGTAAACGAATAAAGGGTACCGTCTCGTACAATGTAATAGACCAGTTCGGCAGACAGGGCTGGGAGATTTATAACAAGATTACTATTAAAAGCGCAACCATTAAGGTTTATATGAAACAAAATCCAAGTATTTATACCTATTGTAATATAGTCTACCAGAATGATTGAGAGAGTGGTTTTTATGAAGATGTTTAAGTCAAGCCAAACTAAACGCATAGCGGCAGCGGCAGCGGCAACGCTGCTTGCCGGTGCTGTTGTTGTAACTTCCGTATTTAACAGGACGCAGGCAGCGGAGAATGCGGATACCCTTATGGGCATAGAGAAATTAAGGAACCGGATGGCAGAAGGCGGAGAGTATACGATACTGGAAATAGTACCGGATATAAATGCTGCGGAAATCGGGTATCTTTTTGATGGCTATGAACCGATACTTTCCCAGTGGGATTCCAAGACCATGTCATGGAAAAGCTGGAAGGATATACTGTGCGGTCTTGACACCACGGAAGCTCGTAGAGAGTTTGTCATAAAAAAGACGGAAGCTCTCAGAAAATATTATGCTGATCAGAAGTTGCTGAATGAAGTTCCTGTTACCCTTCCTGATCTTGGTTCAATTGATATCAGGGAAGAATATGAAGCGGGATATGAAGAAGTAGAAGGCGGCGGTTATGATGATACCGGATATTTTGTGCCTGTGCGTTCTAATGACGGAGATTATTTCGTGGCCTTTGACTACGCCTACGCCAATAACATTTCAAGAGCCGGAGATGTTGTTTATTATGAGGTGGATTATGAAAGACCAATATATGCGGCTGAAGATAAAAGTTGGATTGCTGACGGCGCCTATATTTACAAATATAACGGTTCTATATTCGAATCAGTGGGTACATGGGGGTCGATTAAAGATACTGCTTTTCCCTCAACAGGCGGCGGTGGTGATGATGACGATAGTGGAAATGGCTCCGTCGATGGCAGTGATGAAAGCGAAGACAGAGAAACCGATGGCGATAGTGAAGGAACCGGTGACGGTGACAATAGTGAAGAAACCTATGACGGTGATAGCGAAGATGGAAACAATAGTGAGGAAACCGCCGGAGAAAGTGAAGATGTAACCGGCGATGATGAAAATGACAGTGAAAGTTCAGATAATACAGTAGAAGCAAGTGCAGCGGTAGGAAATACATTTTCACAGTTTAGTTGGATAAAATTTGTCAATTTGTCAAACCTGAACACCAGTTCGGAGCCTGACTCTGATGATAATACTGTAGTTGATCCGGGTCAAGGCGGTGGTCAAAGTGGTGATGGCAGCCAAGGCGGAGACCAGGGTAACCAGGGTGGAGACAACCAGGGTAACCAAGGCGGCGACGGCAATCAGAACGGCGACGGCAATCAGGGTGGCGAAGGTGAAAACCAGGGCGGCGACGGCAACCAAGGCGGCGAAGGCGGAGACAATCCGGGCGGCGAAGGCGGAGACAATCCGGGCGGCGAAAGCGGAGACAATCCGGGCGGCGAAAGCGGAGACAACCCGGGCGGCGAAAGCGGAGACAACCCGGGCGGCGAAGGCGGAGACAACCCGGGCGGCGAAGGCAATCAGGGTGACGATGATAATAAGGGTGGCAACACCGGTAAAGAAGATCCTGATGAAAATCCTGATGACGAAAACCCTGACGAGAATCCCGATGAAGAAGATCCGGATGAAAATCCGGATGAGGAAGATCCCGATGATGAAAAGGACTCTGACAAGAAACCAGATCACGGCGCAGGAGATACGCCTTCATGGGATGTAAGCAGAGATGAAACATATTATGTAGTTTATTTCAAAAGGGCGGATATAACCATCGGTGTTAACTCTGCATACTACACGGTAAGAGAGGGTTCAATAAAACCTGCAACAATAGATAGTGCCACCGGTAATTATATGGGACAGCAGAATTTCCAGCAGGATAACGGAGATTATACTCAGACTTATCATTTCCCGGGCAGAGTACTTTACTGTGACCCTAAAGGCATTTTCCACAGTAATGAGTGGTTTAAGCAGTATGTAATAAATATGAATAAAGAAAACTTTGGCAAATTTAATGTTAAAGTTATTACTCTTACACCTGATGATTTGAATAAGATATATACCGAAGGCACTGAGGAATATGCACAGGGCACTATCCCTGATTTTGATTTCCTCTACCTTAATTCAGGACTTAGAGTATCCGAGATAGATGCTGTCGAATCCCAGCCCGATTCGGGTAACGGCGGAGGTGGCAGCACCGGTGGCGGCGAAAGCGGTACCGGAGGCGGAAGTGAAGAAGAGACTCCCGGTGATGAAGGCGGAACCGGCAGTGGAAGTGAAGAAGAAACTCCCGGCGGCGAAAGCGGTACCGGAAGTGAAGAAGAGACTCCCGGCGGTGAAGGCGGAACCGGAAGTGAAGAAGAGACTCCCGGCGGTGAAGGCGGAACCGGAAATGAAGAAGAGACTCCCGGTGACGGAGGTGAAACCGGCAATGAAGAAGAGGTTCCCGGAGATGAAGGCGGAACCGGAAATGAAAACGAGGTTCCCGGTGATGATGTTCCTTTAGCAGCTACATATATGTCTGCATGGAGAACGTATGTTTCGAATGATGCAGAACCGGACCCCAACAATACCGAAGAACCCAAAACAGCGGATGACAACGGTACTGTTGCAGAACCCGATAATACCGATAATGACAGCACTACAGATGATAACGGTACTATCGGAGATAATGAAGGCGATGAAAATAATGCCGAAAATCCTGACAATCAGGATACTGAGAATCCGGATGATTCAAACAATAATGATGAACCGGACAATTCAGGCGAAACAGATATTCCGGACGGCAGGGTGCCATTGCCGGATTCAGAACATCCGGTCGGCGGCAGAGTCAGTATAGCGGTTTACAATACAGGTAATAATGATTTGAATACCAGCGTTGTAGATCTGCTTTATACCAAAATAGCTGCAAATGCGCTTCCCGCTCTTGTAGACGGTTCCATTTTGTATGAAAAATCTGCCGGCGGCGCTACCGAGAGTCATCCGGATGCCAATACCGAAAATACCGATGTTTTCAGACTGGCAGCTATGCTCTGTCAGCAGGATCTTAGTAAGGATTATACCGGTGTTTCCAAGACTGATTTGTTAAAAGGCATAGAAGATGGTGATAAGAACTTTACTACCGAGCAGGTTTACTGCAGACTTGGTGACGGCAAAGATTCTATTATCAACAGCCTGTTCTTCAATCCTACCATGCATAGAGAAGGTAATGATGAGGTTGAAGAAGGTTTCAGGAATGTACTGGATGAAATTGAATTAGAGAATTTATATCGTAAGTCCGATACTTCTGCACAGTACAGACCTTTGTCTACCAATGTTTCGCAGGCAGAGGCGGTAAGGCATATTATTAATTACCAGAATCGCAGGAATGTGGAAACGAAAAAGAATATAAAAGTGCTTGAAATCCAGCCTGCGCTTACAACCAAGCCTGAGCTTGACTTAAAGCAGATTAAAAAGTGGGCTCCGGGAGTCGAAAATGTAGAAACTACCATCATGACAACCGCTGAGTTCATAGGTAAGATTGATAAGATTAATGAGATTTACGACCTTGTATATATAGGAACTTCCAAGGAACACCTTAATATCAGTAACTGGCTTACGGATACGGGAAAGAGCAGCGATGGCAAGTATCTGGGCAGTACCGTATATAATGACTCCGATATGGACGGACTTATTTACAGTAATATCGGTGATAAGCGTGTAGTATATCTGCCTATGTCCGGTCTGCTTGATTCCGAATACAGACAGAGTGACGGCAGGACCTATTATTACAACTTTGTTCGATATGGCGGTAATGATATTACCAAAGAAAAGAAAGATGCTCTGCTTTCTTTCCTGGACGGCTCATACCCCATTATTATCTCGGATGATTTTATTGAGCAGCCGTTGACGGTATTTGAGGATGATTCATTTGCCGGAAGACGTGTGGCTCTGGGAGTTGGTACATATCACGAAGAAGATTTGAGGGTAAATCAGATTTTCACGGGAGATAATACGCCTGCAAAAGGCATATCCAGTTTTCAGTTGAAAGACGGTTATCAGGTTACCTTATATTCCTCTCCGGATTGTACGGGTAAGACATATGGTTTGGATTATATAACCTATACCGGTGACGTGGATGTATTTGCCGGAGTGACTAGGGAAAACCTGCCGACATGGAACAATCGCTGCCGGTCACTGGTTGTGGAGAGGATTCAGGATACCGGTGAAATTTCGAATGCGGATATAAACAAGGCTCTTGTCAGAAATATAGACGGCAATCACATTGATAACAGTAGTTATTTATATGAGTTCGTACAGACCGCACTTAACAAAGATTATAAGAACTTCTTTGCGTATAGTGATTTAGACGAGAACGGCTCGCAGCTTTTCAAGTTCTATTTGAACCGTGCCAAGGCAAGTCTTGTGAACTTTAAGACAAATGGATTCAAGAGTTCGGAGCTTGGCAGCGGGACCGGTGCCAACACTAATATTAATGATGTAACTTACATTTATCCTAATGTGGTAGGCAGATATACCTTGCAGTATGAATTTACTATTCAGAATGAAGGCGCAGCCAGCATGGATACAAGATATTACTGCAAGCTATATATCGATGTCAATGCCGACGGTAAGTTCTCGGAGTATGAAGAGGTTACCGATATCGTTATGCTGAATAAGAATACGGGAAGTATTGTTTCGTCCAATGAGCTTTATGCCGGAATCCCGTATACGATTACCAGAGAGGTACCTACAGGTTATAAAGGACTTCTTCCATGGAAAGTCGAAGTATGCCAGATTAACAATGCCAATATTTATGCATCACAGCAGGGATACACGAAGCTTAACGGACTTGATAAAGAGATTCTTAAAATCTGCCAGATTAATAAAAACGGTAATGACGTAATAGACCTTAACTGGGAAGTAGAAACCGAGGGTACATATTTCCATATACTGATTTACGGCGGAACCTATGAAGGTGTCACCTATCCGGGTATTTTAAATGATTTTGAGCTTGATGTTACTACTATATCAATAAATGAGTATGAAGCAAATTTTGCTGAAAACAATGATTATTTGGACGGCTTTAATATGCTCATCCTTGGTTTTTCGGATATGTACGGTGACTTTACCGGAGATTCCAATACCGGAGCTATGGGAGCTATCGTAGAATTCATCAACAGCGGAAAGAGTGTGCTTTTGGCACATGATACAACCTCTTTCTTTAACAATCCGATAGTTGACGGTACCGAGATGGGATGGACACAAAGAAACAGTACCAATGCTTCGGCTGATTTATTAGGTTATAACGGTGATGCACGTTTTGCGGCAACTCTTAATAAATATGTACGTCCACTGGTTGGTATGGACCGCTATGGTGTATTGAGTTCAGGCATAGTTAAAAGAGGTGTTGCCTTGAAAGATGGTCAGGGCGGCTGGGGTGATCTTGTTAACTCCAGAAAGGACGTAGCGTATAAACCCAAGAGCGGCAGAACGGAGTCGGTTCCGGAAGCACAGGGATACAGCTATACCGTAATCTCTGCCAAGGATAAGAGAGGCTGGGATAATAATGTTACAGATCTTAATTATAATAAGTCAAATCTGTATACAAACAATACACCCGGCTATGGTGAGATGACAGATCCGGTATTCCGTAACGAATATGTGAATCAGCGTTTTGACGACAGTTATTACTGGGATAATACAAAAGATAATGGTGAAATGAACGTGGTAAATAACGGTGAGGTAAACCGGGTTCATGTTACACAGGTAAATCAGGGACAGATTACGGAATATCCGTATAAGCTGAAAGATGATTTTGAGGTAGGTATGACTCATTCACAGTATTATCAGCTTGACTATACCGCTGATGATGACCAGGATGGTCAAAGTGATTTGGTAGTCTGGTACTGCCTTGGTGGAAGAACGGCATCTGAAGATAAGTCTCAAACGATTTATTCACAGTCACCTAATGATGTACGTAATAACTACTATATCTACAATAAGGGCAATATTACTTATACAGGTATGGGACATTCGGCCCAATATGCCCAGAAATACACTTTTGAAGAAGCCAAACTTTTCATTAATACCATGATTGCATCCTATCAGGCAGGTGTTAAACCGCCTTCAATTACGATACTGGAGAGCGGGCTTCCGGAGTCGGCTCAGCTGACCACTATGTACAGGTATTATGATGAAGTAAATAATATTTTACTTACGGATGCAACCAACACCGATACGTATGAGAAAGTTTACTTTACCGTTCGCGACCTTAACTTCGTAAAGGGAAGCAGAATGATAGAGTCTCATGCATACTATCATATCGATGGCGAAGGCGGAAGTGAAACTATTAACGTAGATGGTGAAGAAATAGCGGTTACTCCGTTAGCAGAACTCATACACAGAGTGGATACTGACGAGTTTATAGGTCCATACCCGCTTAACAGCGGCGATATATACTATATTCTGGTACCTAAGGATGTAATGAAACGATGCGAAGACGGACTTGACATATACCTTGAGGCGCGTAGTACGATTACTACAAATACAACCATTGAAAATGTTTATACAACAGATAAGGTGTATGCTAAGTTACGCGTATTGCGTGCGTACTTATTCGAACTGGATTAACTAACTTGTAACAGGGATAAATAACGTATGTTATTTATCCCTTGACTAAAAATTATAGAAAATAGGAGTGAGTCATATGGCTTATGGTGGAAAAAAGGTACGAATGGGTGACCTGCTGGTTAACAGCGGTGTCATAACGGAAGAACAGCTCCAGAGAGCCCTGGAAGTTAAGGGCGGCCGTAAACTCGGTGAGGTGCTGGTAGAGGAAGGTATGGCATCTGAGGATGCTATAGCTCATGCACTGGGCAGCCAGCTTGGCTATGACATTGTGGATCTTCAGAATGTGTCAATACCTGAAGATATCATTGCCCTTGTTCCGACCAATATTCTTGAGAAATACAAGGTGCTGCCTTTTGAATATGCACAGGATAACATGAACGTACTGCGTGTGGCAATGGCAAACCCGACAGACCTTGCGGCAATAGATGATATTACGTTGGTTACCAATTTACAGGTTGAACCTGTTATTGCAACTATCCGAAGCATTATGATGGCAATGGATAAATATGTCGGCAATGCCGAGGTTAATTCCGCGCTTGAAGAATATGCCAGGGAAAAAGAAAGTCTTTTTACAGAGCAGGAGGATTTGTACAGTGAGGACGTCAACAACTCCCCGATTGTACAGCTTGTAAAGAACCTGATCGAGCAGGCGGTAAGACAGCGTTCGTCCGATATCCATATTGAACCGATGGAGCGTCAGGTTCGTATCAGGTACCGTATCGACGGTGCTCTGTATGAAAAAGCAACCTATAGTATCAGACTTCTTCCGGCAATGTCAGCACGTATCAAGATCATAGGCGGTATGGATATTGCTGAAAAGAGAAAACCGCAGGACGGACGTATCACTCAGATAGTAGACAGACAAGAGTTCGATATCCGTGTTTCCATCCTGCCTACCGTATACGGAGAGAAGATAGTTATGCGTCTTACCTCCAAGAATGCCTTAAGCCGTTCCAAGGACCAGCTGGGATTTAAGCCCAGGGATCTCAAGAAGTTTGACCATATACTTCAGAATCCGCATGGTATCATTTTGGTTACCGGACCGACAGGTAGTGGTAAGTCTACCACACTGTATACCGCTCTTAGCGAATTAAATACTGAAGATGTTAATATTATAACGGTAGAAGACCCTGTCGAGGCTAATATCGACGGTATCAATCAGGTACAGACTAATAACAAGGCGGACCTGACCTTTGCAAGTGCACTGCGTTCTATCCTGCGTCAGGACCCTGATATCATTATGATTGGTGAGATTCGTGACCAGGAGACCGCATCAATCGCCGTACAGGCATCTATTACAGGTCACTTGGTTGTTTCCACCCTGCATACCAACTCCGCGGCCAGCACGATTACCCGTCTTACCGATATGGGACTCGAGCCATATCTTATCGCGGACGCAACAGTTGGAGTTATCGCGCAGCGTCTGGTACGCCGTCTCTGCCCTGAGTGCAAGAGAGCCAAGAAGGCAGATGCTGAAGACCTTGAACTTCTGAATTTAAAGCCTATTGATGACGTTACTATATATGAACCCTGCGGCTGCGCCAAGTGTGACGGTACCGGTTTCAAAGGACGTATCGGTGTCTATGAGATTATGGAGATAACACAGCCCCTTAAGAACATCATAAGCAAAAACGGTGATGTTGAGGCCATCAAGAACAAAGCCCTTGAAGAAGGTATGAATACCCTTCGTATGAGCGCGACGGAATATGTACTTGAAGGAATTACATCCATTGGCGAGATGATCAAGGTTTCATTCGACTCATAATAATGTTTATTAATAACAGCGCAAAGTTAAATCCAAACTTAACTTTGCGCTGTTTTGAGTAAATTGAAATTTGTCGCTGGGCCTGGAGGACGGATTGCGCAAATAGTAAGTTGG